>CBDUZN010000054.1:0-11432 GCA_965371715.1 uncultured bacterium
TTTTCAGAGGAAGTCTATGTTGAATATATTGCTCCCTATTATAAGGTAAGAGTAGGACATTTTGCTACAAAAGAACAGGCAGAAGGTGTAAGAAATTCAGCAAGAGAAAAAGGTTATGCTGATGCATTTATTGTCTTACCATGAAATTGTTTTTTGCAACACATAATCTTGACAAAAAGAGAGAAATAGAGTATATATTTAAAGGTAAATTTAAGGTTCTTTATATCAATGATTATAGGAATTATCCTAAAATTGAGGAAACAGGCATAACACTTGCTGAAAATTCATTATTAAAAGCAAATGCAGGGTATCGATTTACTGGCATTAAAAGCTTTGGTGATGATACAGGTCTTGAAGTGGATTGTCTTAATGGCAAACCGGGAATTTATGCAGCAAGATATGCCGGTGAAAATGCAACATACAAGGATAATTATCTGAAACTTTTAGATGAAATGAAATGTGTTAATTGCAAGAACAGAAAAGCACGGTTTAAAACAGTTATCACTATTTATTTGTCAGAAAATAAATTTGAATCATTTGAAGGTATATGTGATGGACACATTGCACAAATGCCTTCCGGTGAAATAGGTTTTGGATATGATCCGGTGTTTATTCCTAATGGATACAATAAAACATTTGCTGAAATGGGATCAGATCTTAAAAACACTATTTCACATAGAGCAATAGCATTAAAAAAATTCATTGATTTTTTAAAAAACAAATACGGGGCGTAGCGCAGCCCGGTTAGCGCGCCTGCTTTGGGAGCAGGAAGCCGCAGGTTCAAATCCTGCCGCCCCGATAATATGGTGGGTGTAGCTCAGCTGGTAGAGCACTGGATTGTGGTTCCAGTAGCCGTGGGTTCAAGTCCCATCACTCACCCCAATAAAATTATGCGCCCATAGCTCAGTTGGATAGAGCAACGGATTTCTAATCCGTAGGCCACAGGTTCGAATCCTGTTGGGCGTACTTTTTTACGCACCTCTAGCTCAACTGGCAGAGCAACTGACTCTTAATCAGTAGGTTCAGGGTTCAAGTCCCTGGAGGTGTATTTACGAAGCGGACATACTGTCCGCTTTTTTTATGACCAATTAAATAAGGTTCTTTCGTATATAGGGTGGAGAATATATTATTTTAAGTTCATTATGTCTAATTAAATTGCATAAATTGTAGAAACATACACTCCTTACTCTTATTGTAAATAAGATAAAACAAGTCAGTAAGAATATTACCGAAGGGTCATTCCTTTTTTTCTTTTCCGTTATCCGCATCCCGTAATCCGTTCTTGGTGTGTTATTCCGCACTGCTGAAAGTCCGCCTGGGTGGAATGCGGAATCCAGTATTTCTTTCTTGCAACAATTACTATAATCTTTCACTTGATTTTATTATTTATCATTTTATATATTCAGTTGCACGATTTCTCAATTGAGAAATCGTGCAACTGAAAAAATAGTTCTTTTGTATTTAGGGTAGAAAATATTACTATGTATAAATAATAGAAAAAACTTATGTTGAGAAATATCACAACTTACAAAAAGAGTAAAATATCCTCATAAAATTGTATTAAGACAAGTAATATCACAAGATATACCTCAAAACTGATAAGAATGATAGCCCCCTGGTATATAATTTTTATCAGTATATTTTCACCCTAAATACGAAAGAACCTTAAATAATCTATTTAATGTTTCTTATGAAAACTTTTATACCGAAAAGGGTATAAAAAGAGAAAAACCAGATTACATTATATCAAATAGGGTATATTGGAATATAGATTATATCATAAAGGGTATAATAAAACAAAATGATACTTGACATTATATCAAAAAAGGTATAATATTTAATTATGGAATTGAACAAACGATTTAAGCAATTAAGAAAACAAGGGAATCTAACACAGGTTGAATTAGCAAAAAGATCGGGTGTTGGTTTAAGATTTATTCGTGATGTAGAGCAAGGTAAGAAAACAATGAGAATAGATAAAATCAATCAAGTATTAAAATTATTTGGATACCATTTGGAGGCAATCAAGGATGAGAGAAAATAGAAAAGCAAGGGTTATATTTAGTAATTTGTTTGCAGGTATTATTAGTGAATCTTTAGAAGGATATATATTTACCTATGATTATGATTATACGAGAAAAGGTATTCCTATATCAGTAAATTTACCATTTAATAAAATGGTCTATCAATCAAGATATTTACCTGTTTTTTTTAAATCATTATTACCAGAAGGATGGTATAGAGATATTGTAGGAAGGAAATTAAAGATTGATGAAAATGATGATTTTGGATTTTTAATAAAGACATGCAGGGATACTATTGGTGCAGTGTGGATTGAGGAAATAGAAGATGAATAAATATTGTATTTCCTGTGGTCGCTTATTAAACAAAGAAGAATTAATAATTCATAATTCTTGTAAAAAATATTTATTTGGCAAAAATAAAATTCCTAATATATTATTTTCATTAAATGAAATTTCATTAAAAGCACAGGAAATGGTTGGAAAACTATCAATTTCAGGTGTACAACCAAAATTATCTATTAAGTTAAATAATGAAAACAATAATCTTGAAATTGTAAGTAATGGTGGTACATATATTTTAAAACCCCAGATAGACAGATTTCCTAATCTTCCGGAAAATGAAAATCTTTTTATGACAATATTTCAAATGGTTGGAATAGAAACTGCAAGACATACATTAATCAAATTAGCCGATGGAACTAATGCATATTTGACAAAGCGTTTTGACAGAACAGATATTAACAGACATCATTTTGAGGACTTTCAATCAATCCTTGATATTGGTGATAAATATGGCGGCAGTATTGAAAAGATTGGGAAGGGAGTATTGAAATATGCAAAATTTCCCGGACTTGCTATTCAGGAATTTTATAAAAGTGTGATTACAAATTTTATAATAGGGAATGGTGATGCACATCTCAAAAATTATGGATTGCTTTATAATTCTGATGGGATAATGTCATTGTCTCCCGCATATGATATTGTATGCTCAAAATTAGTAATAAAAGATGAGTATGATTCTGCTATACCAATAAATGAAAAAAAGAGAAATATCAATAAAACGGATTTGTTTGATTTGGGGATTTATTTTGAAATACAGGAAAAAGTAATTAATGGGATTTTTGAAGATGTTCATTCATATTATAATTCTATTATTTCATTTATCAAAGATTATCCATATCTTGTAGACCAAAAAGATGATATTATTAATATTGTAAATAATGGATTTAATGTTATATATAAAAATGGATATAAGTAATATCTGAAAAGAGGAGTAAAATGAAAAAGAATATGTTACTAATTATTTTAATTCTGATATTTATATTTAATTATGCTGACAATCTATTAGAAAATCCTCAGATAACTGATAATGGACAGTATTTTCTATTTGAATTTAATGATGATGTTTACAGTGTAGATATTAATGGCGGACAGGCAGTTCAATTAACAGTGCATCCCGCCTATGATGGGGATCCCGTTATTAGTTCTGATAACAGGTATATTGCATTTAGTTCGGATAGAAGTAATTCAAGAAGAAAAATCTTTATTATGGATTTAGAAGAGAATAAAATAAAACAACTTACATTTGCAAGGGGATATGATTATCCATTATTCTTTGAAAATGATAAACTTATTTTCCAATCAACGAATAGGGAATTAGGAACATTTATTTATTCTGTTAATATTGATGGCGGTATTCCGGAGAAATATTTTTATGCACCTGCACGATTTATGGATAAAGAAAATGATATTATTGTATATATGAGTGGAAAAGTTAGTTCATATAGATATAAATATCATGGTAGTGCAGATTATGAGATTTATATGAAAAAATTTGATTCAAAAGAACCAGTAACACAATTAACAAATAATGATTATCAGGATATTTTTCCAAAACTTAGAGGTGAGCAATTGTACTATATATCTCCTTATGAAGGCATTTATAATATTATGAGAAAAAATATGGAAACAGGGAAAACAGAGGTAATTACAAACAGCAAATCAAATATTAATCGTTTTAGTATAGATAAGTCCGGCAAATTAATAGTATTTGAACAGAATTATAATATTTATAGTCTTGATATTGAAAAAAATATAATTAAGGATATTAAAGTAGGAATTTTACCTGACAGAATTCAATCTCAAATGAGAGAAGAAACCATAAATAAAGTGAAAGATTTTTCGGTTTCATTAAATAATGATTCATTAATGCTAATTAATTCATATGGAGAAATATTTTTATACTATCCGGAAATATTAGATGATAATCTTACCAAAAATCCTGCATGGGATAAAAGCCCGATTTTCATTGATTCAACAAATTATTATTTTATATCAAATAGAGATGGATATTACAATGTTTATAAAGGAGATAAAGAGGGTAATATAAAACAAATAACAAATAGTGAATTACCCAATGATATTTTTGCTGTTAGCGATGAGGATAATGGATCATATGATAAAACATTAATTTTTAGATCACCGGAAGCAATTTATATTTATGAAAAGAATAGAATAAAAAAATTGGATAAAGGACAGATCTATAATGCTGTATTATCACCAAACAATAGATATATTGCCTATACAAAGATGAATAGAGATGGACAATCTTATTCAGTTGATAATATTTATATCTATGATAGAGAAAAAAAGAATGTTAATCAATTAACAAAAAGTGGTTTTATATCAATACCTATTATGTTTTCAAGTGATTGCTCGCGTCTCTATTATATTTATTGTTCAAACATTGAGAGAATGGAGAGATATAGAGAGTTATTTTATATTGACCTTACAAAACCAATAACAGAATATAAAAGATTTGAGGATGAAAAAGACTCACTTATTGAGGATATTAATATTGATTATAATAATATTAATAAGAAAACACATATGGTTCTTGATGAAAAAGATATTGTTTTTGCTATTCCTTCTCCTGACAGGAATACTATTGTTATTGTTGTAAATAAGGAAAATAAACATAAGGTTTATAAAATTAATGTAAAAGAAGATAGGGGAACTATTGATTTTAAAAAGGAATTTATATTTGAAACAGAAAAAATCAATGAAATAAAATTTTCTCCTTCAGGAAATCAATTATTCTATATTTCAGGAGACAAATTATTTTCATCTTCATTAAGTGGGAATCCAATACCAATTTTATTTAGAAGTGTTATTAGTAAAAATTCAGAAGAAAGATTTAATGAATTATTTAAAGAGGCATGGCTTATTCTAAATGATTATTTTTATGATGCCGATTTCCATCAAAATGATTGGAATAATATAAAGGAAAAATATGAAAAATATGTGGAAAATGCAGAGAATTTCAATAAGTTGGGATCAATTGTTTATAGAATGTTTGGTGACTTGAATGCTTCACATTTATTTTTTGGAGAAGAAAGACAGAAAACTCTTGAATATGGTGATTTGGGAATAAGATATATAATGGATAGCCATTATCCAAAAATAACCGAGATATTTGAGATGAGTGCTTTAAATAAAAAGAATATTGAAATAAGAAAGGGTGATTATATTATTAGTATTGATGATAATGATTTAAAGAATACTGATCCGGCAAAATATCTTTTAAATAAAAGTGGAAAAAAGGTGAAGATTATTGTGAGAAGAACATTAAGAAGTAAGGATATTGAGCACATTATTATTCCATCTTCTCAGGGTTATGTATATACCCTAATGTATGATGAATGGGTAAAAAGAAGAGAATTTATTACTGATTCATTAAGCAATGGTAAATTGGGTTATATACATATTCAGGCAATGGGGAATCGTGATTATTGGAAATTCCTTGATAAGATTTTATATGAACTTACTAACAAGGAAGGATTAATTATTGATGTAAGAAATAATGGCGGCGGTTTTTCCTATGATTATTATATAACTTTTTTTCAAAGGCAAATGCATTTATTCAAATATAGCAGATATAGCGAAAAACAAACAACCCCACTTTTAAGATGGAATAAACCTGTAATAATGTTGATTAATGAGGGATCATTCTCCAATGCGGAAATGTTTCCCTATGTATTTAAGAAAACAGGGATTGGAAAAGTTATTGGCATGCCCACAGCTGGCAGTGTTATTGGTACATATGGAACTACATTGTTTGATGGAACAATGTTTAGAATCCCTGCTCTTGGTGTATTTAGACAGGATGGAACAAATTTAGAAAACAATCCTACTGAACCGGATATTTTTGTAGAAAATCCACCTGAAGATTATTTACATAATTCTGATACACAATTAAAAAGGGCAGTAGAAGAATTATTGAAATAATAGTTATTTTATTTACTTTATATTTGTGAAAGATAAGTGAGTGAAAAAGATAGATATTAAGAATTACTGAATTTTTTCATAAAATCATATACACGCATTGCCCGCTGCTCTCTTACCGGACTTATATCAATATGTTCTATTATTGCATCTATAAAATGTGGATTTTCCATCAATTTGTAAAATTCTTGACTCATAAAATCCTTTACATTTAATGGGAAATTAGAAAATATATTTAAATCCATTATTCCGTCCATAACAATTATAATATCCTCTAAATCAGTGCTTCCAAATGGATCACTTTCACCTCTGTTATTGTATGCTTCCATTTTTGATGCCATGAAATATGGAAGAGAAAAATAGTGTATTGTGATGTTTCCCATCTTTTTGCCAACAGCATTTTCAATGCCCTTTTTATACCATCTATTTGTAAAGCCCAGTATTTTTTTGGATTCGGATGGGATAATATCTACATATATATCTTTGTATTTCCACCTGCAAATATTCTTTGAATCGATTTTTCTTTCAAATCCTAGTTTTATGATTTTATTTTCAAACAATATAAAATCCTTGTAAACCATAATTTCCACAATACAGTTAATATCATCAGTTGGACGCACTCTGCTGGAATTCTCATCATCAATGTAGAATTGACTAGCTGCTCCACCGATAAAATAATATTTGTATCCTGTATTTTCTAATGCTAATGCAATTGTTCGGATCATATTCTCAATAATCATTACTATTATCCAAGTAATTTAAGTATCTGTTTTTCAGCATATGTCTTTTCCCTTTTTCTTCCTATACGAATAGCATCAATATATGATAAATATTCATACATAAATCTGTCTTTTTGAATAAATTCAGGTATGTTTTTGTGAAAAGGAATTATACTGGTTCCACTTGCATTTCCCTTTTCGGAAGGCCATACATAGGTGTCCTTTTTATAATCCGATATGATTTTCTTGAAAAACTCACTTGAATGTGCAGTTAATATTCCTCTTGATTTAATTCCAGGTATTGCAGGGAAACAGTATTTAACACCATGTATAAGAAATTCAACAAAATGCTTTTTTACAACATGCTTTCTCATATGCATAATTTCTGCTTTATGAAGCCTGTTGATCCCGTCATATACTTCAGAGGGACTTAAATGAATATTATATGCAATATCAATGATCCTCCAATCCTCTGAATTGAAAGATACTATTTTTAATGCAATCAGAATATCATAAGGTCTCATATAAAACATTATATGGAAAAGCAAATATTTGTCAAGTAAATTCACGATTCTTGATTCTCGAATCGTGAATTACGAATATAACATATAAATACATATATATATTGAGGAGAAATGAGGAGATGGATGAAGTGGTTGTCGTGATGAGTATGATAGAGGGGAGATGATATTAGGGAAGAGGAAATTAGGGAAGAGGGCACGGTGTACCGTGCCCTACAATTTAGCAATTTTTCTTTATTTCATCAAGAAGAATTTTTGCATTAGGTGCATTATCAATAAAGGGTTTTAATTTGTCATCACAGATGTAGTCATCACAATAAGCGCAATTGTCAATGCCTTTTTCAATACAGCATGCCCTAATTTTACAATGATTACAATGAAAGAAAAGAGTATCTTTACTATTGCAGCCATCACAATTTATCATTTCAGCTCTAATATCAGGGTTAAAGGCTGTTGCCCATTCCTTAGCGGTTTTTTCCCTTAATTCATTATCATCTGTTTGCTTTGCAATATATGCAGGACAATCCGTGCATACAAGTCCACAATACGCAATAATTTTATCCATATAAACACTCCTTAAATTAGAATATTATTGTTTTCTTTGTTAATGTATTATTAGTGGTTGTCATTCTAATAAAGAAAATTCCAGATTTATTCATATTGAATTTTGAATAATCAATACTATAAATTCCAGATTCTTTAATACTATTAGCAAGAACAGAGACTATTCTGCCAGAAATATCAATAACATCAATTTGAACAAACTGTTTACTTGGTATTTGATAAGAGATAGAAGAATTTCTATTTATTACAGATGGTACATTGAGAAATAGATTGGGAATAATTAGATTATTTTCATTTATTGATGAAAGAATTGTTTTATATCCCACTAACCAATATGAGGATGAATCGGTATTTGCTGAAATTCTGATTGTATCAATTATATCATTAACTCTTAGTACATTTAGAATATCATCATTTCTGATATTATCTGTACCGGTTGTTTCCGCAATATTGACACTGCCATGATAAATACCTGAATTTGAATCTGTTTCAATTAATGCTACAGCAATACCATTTAAATAAATACCGGATTTCAGAATTCCTATTGCCGCTTCTTTAAGTGCTGGTAATCTATCCTGTCCATAAATTGATACATATAATGTGCCGGGATTATTTAGGGTATCTGTAACAACAGAATACAGTGTATCAAGATATACTCTAACTGAATCAATGCTTAATGGTTCGCCGGGAACATCAGAAATAAAGGTAGATGCAAATGGTGTGAAATCAATAAGTCCGTAAATTGTATTTGCTATATCAATACTATCGGTGTAATGCCAAAAATTATCCTGACATTGTAAAGTATCAGTAGAAAAATTGATTAATTCCGTATCTGATTGGAATGTATTATAATAAATATTGCTATTTGTTATAGTAAATGGAGTTCCTGCATTTGTTGCAATATGTGCAAATCCTGATAATAAACTAACAATACTGCCATTATCAATTATTAAACTTGAATCAATTGTAATAAGAGTATTTAAGGTATCATAGATTGCTCCGCCGCTAGCAGCCGTATTTCCTGCAAAAATACATTTATTTATATTTACTATTACATTATCAACTGCAACAAGACCGCCGCCTCCATTATTGGCAGAATTATGATAAATAAGATTATTATTTAAAGTAGCTGAAGCATCGGAATATACAAATATGCCTCCACCGCCATCTCTTGATGTATTATATACTATTTCATTATTATTTAGAGTTGGATCTGAATAATCATATATGAAAACTCCACCACCATAGTTTAATGTTGAGTTTTTTGAAATAAGATTATTCTCAATAATAGGGTCGGAGTAAAATTGAGCGAAAATCCCTCCGCCGTAAAAAGAAGTGGAATTTGACGAAAATGTATTCCCGGTAATTATTGGATCACAGTGATCATCCATAAATATTCCACCACCATACATTATGGTTGAATTGTTACTAATTATATTATCAGTGATTAATGGTGAACAATCTTCATATAGTGCAATTCCACCACCTGCCTGACTTGATGAATTATCTTTAATAGTATTTCTTTTAATCTCTGCATAAGAATCAAACCCTATCATGATCCCGCCGCCAACCGTAGCATTATTGTCGGTTATAGAATTACTGTCAATGATTGAGTTATATGTATTGGATATTCCAATACCGGCTCCAAAATTGGATACATTGTTTGAAATAGTATTATTATATATATATGATGTTGAATCTGTATGTAAGAAAATGCCGCCACCTGAGCTATCAGCGTAATTCCCTGAAATATCGGAATTGATAATAGAACAAGTTGACATATATGCAAAGATTCCACCTCCAAAGGTGCTATTTGCAATATTTAAATTTATTGAGCAACTATCAATCATTGGTTCTGAGTTAAGAATTGCAATCCCCCCACCATATTCTGATTCTGAATAATTACTATAAATATCATTATTAATAATTCGTGGAGATGAACTATACACAAATAGACCTGCTCCGGAAGTAGAAGCAGTATCAAATGAGATTGTATTGTCTCTTATAAGAGGATTGGATTGATCATAAACATAGATTCCAGCCCCTCTTGATGCCTTATTATTGTATATTATATTTCCAATTATATTTGGTGAAGAATTATTAGCTATATATATGCCACCGCCATATTGTGAGGTTATATTATTCTGAATAATACAGGAATCAATAAAAGGAGAAGAATTATCAATAAAAATACCTGCTCCATGTTCAGTAGTATTACAATTTGCAATTGTTACATACTTTACACCTGAATAGCAATTCCCGAGATTGCCAAAATAGAGAACATGATTTGCCGAATCAGATAGATCCTGACTTATTCCCGATAATGTACATTGAAGGGCAGTTAGTCCCATTACTATAACGGAATCCCGCATTATGAGTCCGGTATCATTATTAATTGCTAAATGATATGTGCCAGGCATTAATATTATTGTATCAGGATTAAACATAGGTAATGCATAGGCAGCATTAATATATGCCTGTAATGAATCGCCTTCACTTCCGGTAGTATCAATGATAAACATTGAACTCCAAATCAACACAAAAGATATTGAAAAAATGAATAGTAAAAAGATTAGTTTTTTGATAATAACTCCTTATTTGTATTATGGCTATATTACTTGAAAAATTGGGAATTGTCAATTTATTATATCAATTAAATAAATAGTATTAAGTATAATTATAGAAATTGATTGAATTAAACCATTTGCCTATTGAAGGAGAAATCTCACAGGAAGAGTTACATAGGAGCGTATGGGCAAATCTCTTGACATTGCAGGTGAAAAAACAACATTATATGCCGCCTTAATAGCAGCATTATCAAGAAGTGGATGAACACTTTTTGTAACTGTTACTGATGATACTGTTCCATCCTTTTCTACAATAAGTTCCAATATAACCATACCCTCAATACCCAATTGTCTTGCTGCAGCAGGATATTCGGGAGCAATTTCGGTGAGCAGTATTGGAGGATTATCATAAATTCTATAAATTTCCCTATTTCCTTCATCAATTATAAGTTCAGTATTAAAATCCGTATTAAAATCTGTAATATCGGATTCCTCTCCATCATTGGATTCAACTATTCTTGGTGGTAATTCTATTTCTTTTATATCAGGAGGGTCAATTTTCTTAATTGAAGTTAAATCAATTAAAATTATTGAATCTGCCTTTGCAGCGAAATTCATCAATTTTGGTGAAAAACCAGGCATTGCAGTAAACAATACAATGAATAATAATAATGTGATAAATAGTGAAATTTTGATTGTGGGATACAATTTTCTTTTTTTCATTTGAACCTCCTGTTGAAGTTACAGGTAGTT
>CBDUZN010000055.1:0-11422 GCA_965371715.1 uncultured bacterium
ATAAAAGACGAATTATAATTCCCATATACAAAAATAATTCAAGTGGTTTGTTTTTGAAATTATATTTTTTAAAAAATTTGTACATACTTAAATTATGATACATTTGAGAAACATTGAATCTCTTTCTCACACTTCCACCATGATAATGTTTGATTATTGCAGAAGGTAAATAATGTATTAAATATCCCTCTCTCCGCATTCTATAACACAAATCAGTATCCTCAACAAAAAGAAAATATCGTTCATCAAACAATCCAATTTCTTTAAGTACAGCCTTCTTAATCATCATTGCTGCTCCCATAACCCAATCTACCTCCTGTATTTTAGAATAATCCAGATTTTCCATCATATAATCTCTACTAATGGGATTTCGAGGGAAAAAATATCTAAATATGGATTTTCTACCAAAAAATACATTAATCACATTAGGGAATTTTCTGCAGGAAAGTTGAAATTTATCATTGTAATATTCAAGACGCGCTCCCACACAGCCACTCATTCTATTTTTTTCAAGAAATTTTTTCATTACTGATAGAGCATTATTAACAAGATATGTGTCAGGATTTAAAAACAATAAATAATTACCATATGCTCTTTTTATACCCTTATTATTTGCTGCTGCAAATCCAATGTTTTTTGTATTTCTGATAATACGTACATTAGGAAATTCTTTATATACTATTTTCACGGTTTTATCAGATGAATTATTATCAATTAGTAAAATTTCAAATTCAGATTCTTTTGTTTTATTATATATAGTATCAATACATTCTTTAATGAATTCTTCCGAATTAAATGTAACAATAATTACTGATATCATATTTTTTTAATTATTGATAGAAATCTCAATCTCCAAACTAACCAGAATGCTTCCCAAATAATCTTTTTATTCATTTTTGAGGTACCTTCCACCCTATCCCTGAATATAATTGGAATCTCTTTAACCCTGCCATTTTTTCTATAAACTTTTACATCTATCTCAATTTGAAAACCATAACCATCTGATTTAATCCTATCTAAATCAATTTTACTTAAAAAAGGTACTCTATAACATTTAAATCCCCCCGTCAAATCATCAACGGGTACACCTGTTATGACTCTTGCATATACATTTGCAAAATATGAAAGTAGCAGTCGTTTTATTGGCCAATTGACCACACTAACACCATCATGATACCTTGAACCAATTATAAGATCATAGTTCTTTATTTCCTCTAAAAATCTATTAATATCTCCTGGATCATGTGAGAAATCTGCATCCATCTCAAAAACATAATCATAATTGTTTTTGATTGCATATTTGAATCCTCTAACATAAGCTGAACCAAGTCCCATTTTTTTGGGTCTTTCAATAAGATTGATTTTCTTATTGTTTTTCATCATGTTTTTTACAATGTCTGCTGTTCCATCAGGTGACCCATCATCAATTATTAATATATCTATGCTTTCATTCTGAGATAATGCTGAGTTAATAATATTTTCAGCATTCTCTCTTTCATTATATGTCGGTATTATTATAAGTGTTTTCATAAATATCCTTATCTTAAAATAATACTATATCAAATTCACTGGAAAAAATCAACAGAATTAATTATTTATTAAATAATAATTACTCTTATTTTAAATATATTAATTTTTCAAATTGACTATCATTATTTGTCTTTAATTTGAACATATAAATTCCACTTGGTAATGAATTCCCAGATTCATCTGATATATTCCAATAAACAGAATAATCGTTTCTATTATATGAATCTTTAACAAGGGTTTTTACTAATCTTCCTGATATATCAAATATTTCAAGTGTAACATATCCATTTTCTTTTAATGAATATTTTATTTCAACCAAATCATTATTAACTATCTTTGGAAATTCTCTAAATCCAAAATTGTCATAAATATTTATATCTGATTTTTCAACAAAAGAACTTGGTGGCCATGTTAATTTCCATGTTTCTCTTGTTTCATTTAAACTTCCGGTATAATCACCACCAGTAACAAATATTGTTCGAAGATCTGAAGAAGCAGCGGTGAAATCATTTCTTACAAGAATAGTAGGATAATCCTCTAATGGTAGCCATTCTCCTCTAGATACACTATATTCCCATACCTTATTAGATGCAGAACCATTTTGATAACCACCTACAAGATATAGATACCATTGATTATCTCTATACATGCTTGTTGCTCCATTTCCCCAAACATTAGAAGCAGGCAATGCATCTCCTATATACCAGGATATATCTGTACAATCATTACTATTAATTATTCCATAATAAAGAAAGGCTCCTGCTCCTTGCCCTCCAATAATCCAAATAATACTATCGGTTATTGCTGCTCCTCCCCTTGCAAGAGTATTAATCATTGAAGTGGCATTATATACAGCATTATTGTATGCATCATATATTTGAACATTATTTATTCTACTTCCACTGGCATTTTGCCCACCCAAACAATATATGAGTGAGTCATTATATGTAATAATTGAAGGCGCAAGAACTGCATAATTAATATTAGTTCCATATCGGAAAGAATCATTGGCAACATTATAAATCATACTTATAGAAAGAGAGGTTATATTATCATGTCCTCCAAGAATAAATATTTCACCATTTGCATATGAGCCATCTATCCAGTATAAAGGTTCAAGCATATTTGATAAGGTAGTCCAGGAATCATTTGCTGGGTTGTATTCATATGCAGCATCTGTCATTGTTCCATTTTTATGATAACCACCAAATGAGTATAGTTTTTGGTTATCAGGATTAAATGCAGTTGCCTGACATTGTTCAGCCGTTATTCTGTCCGTACAGCTATCCCATGATATAGGATATGTTACTATACTTTGCTTTTGAAGAGAATCATTTATCAGATTTTCGTCTCCTGCAAAGTTTATATTTGCACTGATATTATATATCATATATTCTTTGGGTCCAACATTCCAAATATTAAATGTACATATTTTTGTTTCTAATGGATTTATTGATATTATATTACTTTCACTATAAATAGTAGTCCCCGACGAATCAATTTCAAGAAAAAGTGGTCCTGCCATAGCATTGTTTCCAAAATTATATAATTTCACAATAGGAATTACTGATGAAGAAGTTGAATATTTATCATCCATTTCAATATTCACTACTCCTATGTCATAATCATAATGTGGATAAATAATTAATATTGCTGTACTATTAGTTGGAATATGTGCTATAGGTAACGAATTATATAAATATTTGATATACCAATTGTTTGTATTTACATAAGCAGTGTTATCCTGTATTCCTATTGTTGCATTATTATATTCATTGAAATCAAGATATTGTAACTTTATATTACCATTGTCATATAAAATTATTTGAAATGTATTGCCCAATGTTCCTCCATAAAGTGGAATACTGGCAAATTCGATTACTGCATATGTTCCAAAATCCTGAAAATACACCTGTCCAAAAGCACTCGGATCAAGGTCATCCCAATTAGCACATATTACATCCCAAGGTCCATTATATGAATTTGTTGGTAAGTCAGTATTCCCATATCCAAAATAATCTCCATGGAATGTGATGGTTCCATTTGATTGAATATCTATGGAATCATAAAAATTATTATAAAATTGAAAGGCAAAAGAAAGTTCTAATCTGTCAAAATCATCATCACCTAAAGTAACTGGGATGCCCGTTCCAGATATTTCAATCCAATTAAATGTTACCGAATCGCCATCCTGTGTAGAAAGATACTCATATCCAAAAGCATCAGAACCGCTTTTTTTACCAATAAATTGTACATAATTTTGGTTTATTGGCTCAGATTTTATAGGTTTCAAATTGGGGACTTCACCATAAAGAACAGAAATAGTTATACCTAAAAAAATACATAATAAAACAATTGTTTTTTTCATATTTCCTCCACTACATTATAATATTTGTATAATCACCCTTTATTTCATTATGTTGTTTATTCATTGATTTTTTCAATGTAATTAATTGCGAACATGTTCTCTAATCTGATATCTCCAATTTTTTTTATCCAATATTCCTGATTGATATACACGAATACCATTGTATCCATCTGCTGTATAAATGAGATTCGTATTATCATCAATAAAAATACCAAAGCTTATACCATCATCTTGATTATAATTACATTTAATAATGGGATTGTTTAAATCAGGATCTATAATAACTAAATTGTTTATATCATTAGCAAGAAACAAATGTTCATTTCTAAACTCCATACTCCAGCATTTAGCATATAATGTTTGATATGTATAATAACCAATATTTAATGGATTACTTATGTTAAGATATGAAATACCATTTAAATCTCCTACATAAAGAATATCTCCATTTTTACATAAACTTAAAGCATAAGAAGGTGTATTATAGCTATTAACTACAAATGGATCACTCTTATCTGATATATCAATTATTTGTAAACCACCTTCATAAGCAGCAACATAGGCATAATTACCATCCAATAATATTTCCTCTAATCGTCCATTTACACTGCATTCACCCACAAGTTGCGGATTTGTTTTATCAGAAACATTAACAATTGTAAAATTACCATAATCAGGAGCAATATACACATAGTCACCTTCAAATATAGCATCCTCCATAATCCCATCTATATAGGAAATCAAATAGTAAACCCCTGCAACTATAGGATTTGCTTTATCACTTACATCATAAATTATCATTCCTGAATCTCTATCTGCAGCATACACATAGTCATTATCATAAAAGATTTTGCGTGTCCAGTAAAAATCAATATTATTGCCTATTTCACTTATTGAGGATGCATCTGAAACATCCAATACGCTCATTCCACCATATATCTGTGCTATATAGGCATAATTATTGTCAACCCACACATCAAATGTTTTGTGTCCATTAGCATATTCGCCTAAACATACAAGTCCTCTGCCATCAATGATCTCATCTTGGGCTTCATACTCTAATTCAATTGATTCGTTTACTAAGTTATCAACTCTAACCATCTCACATCCTGTTAGCAGAAAAATTAAAATAATTAATCCTATACTAATTCTTTTCATGACTCCTCCTAACTTTAATTAATATAAGTATAAATATATCTTTAATATTTGTCAATAGCAATTTCTTTGTTTTAAGATAAGTATATATTGTGATTTGATATTGAATTATAACAATATATATATATAATCAGAAATTATGAAAGATAATATTTTTTTTATTTTAGGAATGGGTAGATCCGGTACAAAATTTCTTTCTTCGCTTCTAAATAGTAATAGTGAATACCCTGTGATACATGAATGTTTCATTGATTTATTATCATATCAATTTGCGTATAAAAACACACATCATGCTTTTCAATATTTTTATTATTTCCGCAAACACTACATTAACAAAAGAATTAATTCCTACAAAAATAATTATGGAGAAGTTAATTCAGTATTAAGGCATCATCTACCTGCAATCAAGTATTTTTATCCTAATGCAAGTATTTTTCATTTAGTAAGGGATGGGAGATTTGTTGTAAGATCAATGATGTCAAGAAAAACAATGCAAAAATATGATTTGATTACAAAATTAACTTCGCCACCTATAAATTCAGAAATGAGAAGCAGATGGTATTATATAAGTAGATTTGAAAAAATTTGCTGGTATTGGGCTAGCGAAAATAAATATTTGAGGGAAAATTGCCTAAATATCATCAAATTTGAACAAATCATTTCAGATTATAGATGTTTTAAGGAAAATCTTCTCAATCATATAAATATTAATATTGCTGAACAACAATGGCTTGATCATAAAAATAAACCACAGAATATTACAAAAAAATACAAATTCCCACATCCTGATAATTGGACAAATGAAATGAAAACAATTTTTAATAAAGTTTGTGGAAAAGAAATGAAGATTTATGGTTATGATTTATCTAATTATGAATAATTTTTATGTAAAAATTGAATAAAATTTATTGTGTTTTCAATTCAATCAATTTTCTTACATTTCACAATAAAACTCATCCATTTTCCTCTTTCTTTATTCCTTGTTAAACTAATACTATTGTCATTCAATTTAGATAATTTCTTCTTATCATGTATTTCAATTTTATCTCTATTTGCCATTGATTTGTTCCATAATATTCCAAGAATTAATTTTCTTAGTTTTTCAGGCACTAGAATAAATGATATAGGATAAAGAATTAACTTTCTCCAAAACACTCTTTTTACTTCTTCCTTTAAATATTTTGCTTTTAATGAAATCCCTTTCATATATTCTACTTTAAAATACTTTTCTAATTGGTTTTTTAATTGACATTCGGAATATTCTCTATAATGATGCAAATTCCATGGTTTCTGAAATTCAAATAATCTTGTTCTCGCATTTGGTGTTGTAAGAAAATATTTTCCACCATTTTTAAGAACTCTCCTTATTTCACTTAAATATAAATCAACATTCTCTACATGTTCAATAACCTGAAAAGAAGTTACAAAATCAAATGAATTATCTTCAAATGGTAAGTAATTATCCTTTAATAATGTAAATTTAAGATTACTCTGTCTATTTTTCTTTGCTTCATCAATTGCTTCTTTCGATATATCAGCTCCATTCACTTCATCTGCAAATTTTGAAAGAATCTCACTTCCATACCCTTCTCCACATCCATAATCAAGTACTTTTCCAAATATTTCATCTTTTAATGAATAGTAAGAGTATTTATGATAAGATTCTAAAATAAAATCGCTTTTATCCTTATTAAAATCGGGTTGCAATCGTTCACTTGTAAATTGTGTCATGATTTTCCTTTTTGGTTCGTTTTTCCTTTTTACATTGATTTTTCTTTTCAAAAATAAATATTACAATTATGATGAATAATGCAAATATTGATATTAGCAAAGAAATAATTTGTAGCGAAGAATCATAAGTAAATATAATTGTGTGCTTTCCTTTTTCTACATATATAGATCTGAAAATACCATTTGCTTTCATTATTTCAACATTTCCATTATCAATTTTACATTTCCATGCCTTATAATATTCATCACCTAATACAACAATAGCATTTGATGATAATTCAATATTAAATCTTACTTCATTAGGTCCATATTCCAATTCAGAAATAGAATATATCAATGTATCATCTTCCATTGCAATTAAAGGATTCTTATTTAATATTACTGTTTTCAATGGATTGATTTTCTTAGAATCAATTAATTCTAATGCTTTTTCTAACTTGTTTTCAACAATAAATTTATTAACTGCAAATATTCTTGGAACAAATTCTTTAGCTTTAAGAATCATAAATTTATCTGCATTTCCAAATCTTTCAAATCCCATTCTATTAAACATCTCATTATATTGAGTAATTGCCTGTTTAGATCTTGGGTCGTATCCAATAGTATCCTCAGGAATAAAAGATGTTATTAAATACTTCACATTTAAATATTTTAGTCTGTTTGGATTCTCAATTAAACCCATTGGATTGAACATTACACTTCCCTCATTATCAATAAATTTCTGATAATCAGCAAATGGGGAAGGATGATTTGCTTTTATTGATTGAATATTAAAAAGAGACAAATAATTATCATTTCTATAATCAATTGGGAATACTCTGAAAAGTGATTTGTCCTTCTCTAATGTTTTTACAACATTGTCTTTTGAAAAATACACTGATGGTTTTTCTACTCCAATTATATACTTATTCAATCGTCCCCATAAACCTATTACTGTTATTATTGTTAAAGTAATAATAATATATTTCTTATATTTCCCGGACAATTCAAACAATCCAAAATATGTTAATATTGTTAATATAATAATAATAAAACTTGTACCTTTTATTGCATTTAATGCTGTTGAAAGAGCATTCATTTTCATTGTTGTTGCCTGAGCATTTAATGCATAGCTATTTATAAACCCTCTGAATAAATTTTCAAAAAATCCTGGTATCAAAATCAAGATTAAACCAACTAATGTAATAATTCCACCAATTATTTTCATTTTCTTCTTATTGTTTTCTTCTACAATTGTTTCTGAAGCAAGAACTATTGCAGCAAAAGATGTTATGAAAAAAACTAAATCAGGTGCTCTGAATTTATCAAAATATGGGAATAGATTATAAAAAATTCTGTATATAGGTGTAGAACCTCCCAAAGCAATGATAATCCCTGTAAAAAAAATAATTGTAAAAAATGCATTATTTGTATTTTTTTTCCTTTTGAAAATTGCTCCAAGTGCAAGGAATAGAGGAATTATACCAATATATCTCAAATGTAATTTAAACGGATTTTCTCCCCAATATGTATTTATATTTTCAAAGTTAATTCCTGTAAATCCAGGGAAAAACATATCAATGATTTCAGATAATCCCATTGACCATGATACTGCATACTGATATCCACGAGAGACACCTCTTGCTGTTTCAGGAACATATCTTAGAAGAGGTAGATATTGTACTGCGGAAAGAAGACATATCATTAATATAAAAAACAAAAGAGACAAATATATTTTTATTGATTTGGAATTTAATTTCCGATCCAATATTATTGGTAAAGAAATAATACCTAAAGCAAAAATTGCAAATCCAATATATTGATTTACATAAGAAAATATAAATCCAATCAATATTGCAATAAGCCATGTATAATTACGCCATTTGTGTTTATAATCACTATTTATATGTAAATACGAAACATAGAAAATACCAGTTACAATTGCATAGTATGCTGATTGAACATGTCCTGAAAGAAGCATCATTGTTCCCGAAATTGCAGCAAACCCATAATAATAAAACTTCTCTTTAATAAATCCTCTGTCTAAAAAATATATTAGAAAAGGGAGATAGCATGTTACTATGATTCTTCCATCATGCCCTGCATATGTTTCTGATAGTATAACTCCCGTAAACATATAGGCAAGCGATGCAAAAAGAGCAATATATTTACTTTTTGTTTTACTATTAATAAAGAGATAGGTTCCTATTCCGGCAATAATAGGATGAATAATAAATGAAAGAGTCCATACAACAAATAATGGTAAAAATAATTTTAGAAAAAATGTTATTGGATAAAAAACATCTCCAAGAAATCCCTCTCCCGTCGGAATTCCTGCACAAAAATTGGGGGTCCACAAAGGAAATATTTTTAAATTTCTCATCATATCAATAATAAACTGTCTCTTCATATAAGCACCACCAAGCCAATCTGTTCCAAAAAGCATCTGACCAGAAAACAATACGCGACCATAGAATATAAATGGTAAAATAACTATAATTGATAAAAATATAATATTTAAAGTGCTTTCTCTATTTTTCATTTTTCCTCCATATTTTTTTACTTCCAATAAGAGTGATTAAATAGCCGAATTCTCCTATTGTAAACTGTATTCTTGAAAGCAAAGCAGCAATAACTGCCATTCCTTTAAATTCATTAGGGAAAGTCTGCAGTAAGGCAAATGTGATAAATCCTTCTCTGATTCCAAGTCCGGCAGGCATTAGAAGAACAATAAAACCCATAGCCCATGCACCTGGATATACCAATAAAACTGAAAAAGAATCAAATGGAAAATCAGTAAAAGATTTTATTAATAATAAAAATTGTAATCCCTGAAGTGTCCAAATTATAATATCAGCAAAAACAATTTTAGTCATTGTTATGATTTTCATATCATATTCAACTGATGGTTTTTTCAATTTGGTAAATATAAAATTCATTATTTTTTTAATAACAGCAGGAATAAGAAATGGAATCATTATTACTGTTAAAATAATAATTAGAAATAAATAGTTTGTTTCTTGAAAACTAAGTCTAAATAGTATTATTAAAAGAAAGATAATGCTTGTTAAAAGAAGAAAATATGTATCAATTATAATTGATGTAAATGATTTTCTTTTGGATATTCCAAGGCGTTCAGCTAATACTGTTCTTCCAACTGCAAACCATACCTTTCCGGGTATATACTTACCAAAATTCGATAATCCAATAAGTCGCATTGAATTGATGAGAGAAATTTTTTCCCCCATTTCCTTCAATATTCTCTTCCAAACATAGCATCTCAGAATAAACCATATTGGAATCAATAGAAATGAATATACTAAATAAAAATAATTAAACTTTATTTCAGAAAAATCAACATCAGCAATATATCCTTTCATTCTATATATAAGATAAATAATAATTGCTAAACCAATTACAGCAAATAATATATTGATTGTTTTTTTATTTATAAATCTTTTCATAAACATCCTGAAATTTTTTATTAATATTCTTTATTGAAAATCTATCTACAATATAATTATAAGCATTATCTGTCAATCTTTCTTCTAATTTATTATCCGATAAAATCAGATTGATTTTCTCAGCAATATCATAACAGTTTTTCTCTTTTGAGAAAAGACCTGTTTCTTTATCAATAATAATATCTGTTATTCCTCCAATGCCTGTTGCAATTACAGGAGTATTATAACACATTGCTTCTACAAGAACCATTCCCAATCCTTCCGTATCTCCTTTACTATCATATATTGCCGGAAGAACAAATACTGATGCATCTTGGTATAATTCAACTAATTTTTCATTATTAACTTTTCCAAGAAATTCCACTCTATTTGATAACTGTTCAAATTTAACTATTTCTCTTAATTTATTGATAATTGGTCCTGAACCCACAATTTTTAGAATATATTCCTTTTTAACAGTTTTCATTGCTTTTATTAAATATTCAACACCTTTTCTCTCAACTAATCTTCCCACAAATAGTATATACTTTTTCTTTTTGTATTCCTGTTTCTTTGGAACAATTACTCCATATGGTATAATTACGGTATCTACTTCACCAATTATCTTTTTTAAAATATTTGCCGTATGAGTAGATATTGCAATATTTATATCTGCTGCTTTTACTATACTTCTAAAAATATCTTTTATTTTATTGGTTTTTTTACCAATGATTTTCATTTCTGCTCCATACCATATATTAACAATCTTTATCTTTTTTAAATATCTTATTGGTACAGTCATTAATGAAAGTGGAAATGGCCAATGAATATTTACAATATCAATATCATACTTATTTACAATTTCTACAAGTTTAATTGTTCCACATATAAAGAATAGTGGGAGTAATAAAAAATATAATGGATTCTTTTTTAGAAAATCATTCATTGTAAAATCATGAGACATCTTCTGTAAATTACTGGGGGCATAGCTGAATCTTAATATTTTAATATTATTAAATATCTGTTTTTTGTTAATTCTTCTATATGCGCTTGTTAAAACAAAAACATTGTTTCCTGATGCCTGTTCCGCTAGTAAATCTACCATCCAAGGAGTAATCACATCATTTGAATTTCTTTTAAATGCCGTTACCAAATGGAGAATGTTGCTCATTTTAATAATCCATATTTAAATATTGTTAATAATGTCACAATCCCA
>CBDUZN010000056.1:0-11248 GCA_965371715.1 uncultured bacterium
AAATAGGCAATTTAAATACCATATTTAATCTGTTTAATTGTTTTATAATTGACATTTTGTCACTTATTAATTCTTTCATATAATAGAATTGTATGCCTTTTGGCATAACTCCGTTCATTACATCAAGAATATTATCATCAGGTTTTGAGGAAACAAATGCTTCCATTATTTCCATATTTGAATATACACCAACCGGTTTAGGCGGTCCGTAAGCCGATTTGATTTTGGGATTAAATCCTTGTGTATATACAAAATCAACATTGCTTCTTCTCATTCCATAATTTAGTAAATTGATAATTCTCAGATGAGAAAGATACTGATAATCCTTTGTAACAGTATAAGCAAAAAATAATTTAATTCGCCTAACCATTGAATTGTGCACTATTTTTTTCTGTCTCTTTTGGAAAATTGATTCTGTTTTTTCAATCTTCGCCTTTCTTTTCTTTATTCCTGCAATTTTGCCATCACATGCATTGCACCTTGTACATTCATCTTCTCTACAATCAAGTGTGTATTTATATTTTTCAGCAGCAAGATATTCCCTTTCAAGAAAACCCCTTGATACTTTTGTATGAATAAAATCCCATGGCAAATATTCATCAGGTCTTTTTCCTTTTAAGAAATCAAATAAATTTATTTCCGTCTCTTCGGCTGCTTCTTTCCAAATTGTGAAATTAAAATGCTCACTCCATTCATCAAGTCGCGCACCTTTATTATATGCCTGAAGAATCATTTGATTAAGTTGTTCATCACCTCTAGCAAATATACCTTCTAAAAATGTTATCTCTTTTTCACGAAAAGACATTTCAATATTTCTCCCGAATACTCCTTTCCTGATTTTTTCAATGCGTTTTTCTAATTCATCAGGATTAATCTGTTCGCACCATTGAAATGGAGTAAATGGTCTTGGTACAAAAGGAGATACGGAAATATTAAATCTGATATTTCTAAACATACCTGCTATTCTATTAATAAGTTCATTAATAGCATCAATATCCTCATCTGTTTCAAGTGGTAAACCAATCATAAAATAAAGCTTAAATCGTTTCCAGCCATATTTAATTCCCAATTTAATTGTATCAATAATCTCTTCTTCGGAAATATTTTTATTAATTATTGCTTTCATTTTAGATGATGCGGTCTCAATAGCAATGGTTATTCCTGACTTCCTTATCTTTGACACATATTCATATATGGATTCATCAACTGAACCAACTCTGAGTGATGGTAAAGATACAGATGCCTGTTTAATTGCTAACTTATTTGATAGTGTTTTTAGAAGTGTTTCAATTTCAATATAATCGGTAGCAGATAATGATAATAATGTTACTTCTTTATAACCCGTAGCATTTATGCGAGTTAAAGCACTTTCAATAATATGCTTAACTGGCACCTCGCGAACAGGTCTATATAATATTCCTGCCTGACAAAATCTGCATCCCTTTGTACATCCCCTGCTTATTTCTACAATATCCCTATCATGCACAATGTTCACATTAGGAACTAAAGGTTTTTTAAAGTATTTATATGAATCAATATTATCATTAATAATTTGATATATTTCCTTTTCGGCTCCTGAGTTTCTTGGTACATAAGTATATGGTAATTCATCAAATCGTTGAATTGCTTCATCTTTTGATAATTCTCCGGATTTTTTTCTTCTTAATATACTTATTATATCATCACTCATTGCTTCTGCTTCTCCAATGAAAAATACATCAATAAAATCTCTTATTGGCAAAGGATTATATACTGCTGTTCCACCTGCACATACTATTGGAGAATCTTCATCTCTATCCTCCGACATAATGGATATTCCGGATAAATCAAGAATTGCAAGCATATTTGTGTATGTTAATTCATATTCAAGTGTAAATCCAAGCATATCAAATTCTTTTATGGAAGTACCTGTTTCAAGTGATAATAGAGATATATGATTTTCTCTTAACATCTTTTCCATATCCGGTTCTACGGCATATACGCGTTCTGCATAAACATCAAAATATGTATTAAACATTTGATAAATTAATCTATGACCTAATGATGACATTCCAATAGAATAGAGATCCGGAAAAGATAAACAAATTCTTACCTTATCTTCACAATTCTTTTCAATAATATTATATTCATTACCTATATATTGGGCAGGATTCATTACATTTCTAAGAATACTATCAGGATATTTCATTGCCTGTTAATTCCTTAAAAATATTTCTATATATAAGAGATGTTTCCTGAATAATATTATCAGGAATATCAGGAGGAGAAGAATTGAGATCCCAATTTGATTCAAGTAGATAATTTCTTATATACTGTTTATCATAACTTTCTTGTTTTCTTCCTTTCTCATATTTATTCTTATTCCAGAATCTTGATGAGTCAGGTGTTAATAGCTCATCTATAATAATAAGTTTATTATCAAATAACCCAAATTCCATTTTAGTATCGGCAATTATAATATTCTTTTTTAAGGCAAAATTACTGCACTTGTTAAATATCTGTTCTGTTTTTTCCTTTAATAATGCTGCCAATTCAGGATTCACTATTTTTTTCATATCATCAAACGAAATGTTTTCATCATGTCCGCGTTCTGCTTTTGTTGATGGAGTAAAAAGTGGTTTACTAAATTTCTCTGATTCAATAAGTTCCTCATTAATGAATAAACCACCAATTGAATGGTTTTCACAATATTCTTTCCAGCCTGATCCTGTAATATAACCCCTGATAATACATTCAATTGGTAATGGTTTTGCTTTTTTTGCAATAATAAATCTTCCTTTTAGATAATCATACTTCTTTAAAAAATCAGGAAGTAATTCAAAATCTCCATGTATAATATGATTATTAATAATATCCTTTGTCATTTGAAAGAAAAAGAGTGATATTTGATTAAGTACAATACCTTTATATGGAATCGTCTGATTAAGAATATGATCAAATGCAGAGACCCTGTCTGTTGTAATTATAAGTAAATTATTTTCAAAATCATAAATATCTCTTACTTTACCTCTTGATAAAAGTTTTAATTCTTTTATTTCACTTTTTCTTAACATCCTGTCTCCCATTATTTATTAGTTTGTTAAGTTCTCCCATAAATTCTTTCATATCCTTAAATTGTCTGTAAACTGAAGCAAATCTAATATATGATACTTCATCAACTTTCTTCAATAAATCCATTATAAGATTTCCAATATCAGATGATTCCAATTCTCCAGCTTCCTGTGAAAAAATAAATTTTTCAACTGTCTGAACCATTTCATCAATCTTTTCTACTGGAACAGGTCTCTTTTTACATGCAAGAGCAATGCCTTCCACAATTTTCTGTCTATTATATGGTTCCCTTCGTCCATCCCGTTTAATAATTAGTACAGGAACTTTCTCAATATATTCATAAGTTGTAAATCGCCTATTGCATTCAACACATTCTCTTCTTCTTCGCACAGAAAGACCCTCTTTACTTGTCCTGGAGTCAATCACTCTGTTTTCTTCAAAACCGCAAAAAGGACATTTCATTTTTTCAAAGTATTGTTAATGAGTTCAATAGTATCTGAGCAGGATACTGTCATACCATTTTCATCTTGTCCATAATATGTTTCAACAAATTTACCTTCAGTATAATTTGTTGTGGAAAAAGAAGCATCATATGATATACTGCTGCTTCCATTTATTTCAGCTGTACCAAACCATTCTTCAATGTCTACCTTATAATATTTTCTTGTAGAAACAACATTATTATCAGTAGTAAGGAAAACCGATAAACAGGCAACATTGTCTGGTCCATAATTCCCTATGGTAACATCAACATCTTCTGTTTCCCTTATTCTAATATTAATATCCCATGTCCACCCATTTGTACTTGTATAATACGGATCAGTTGCTGGATTTGGAGAATATGTTAATGATAATTTAGCAGTTGGCACAAATGGAATAAGCTCACATCCAGTAACAACTAAAATTAAAATAATTAATAAGAATAAATATTTTTTCATAGATACTCCTTTATTAATACAATGAAAATATAATGGAGTTAAAAAGAATAAGCCTTTCAATAAACTCAGGGTAGGGGAGAAATAATTCTCCCCTTTTTTTATTTCTCAATGCTTGTGTCAATTTGCGCTTTTTGCAGTTTTCCGGAATAATCAATATACACAGTTTTCTGTTCAGTATATATTTCATAAACAGTCCATCCACCTTCTCTATGTCCATTACCAGTTGCTTTAACTCCTCCAAAAGGCATATGACACTCCGCACCAATTGTTGGACCATTAATATAGGTAATACCTGAATCAATATCCTCAACAGCATGCATTGCATTATTGATATTTTTTGTGTATATGCATGAAGACAAACCATATTGAACATCATTAATCACTTCAATTGCTTCATCAAATGATTTTACCTTAATAATTGAAAGAACAGGGCCAAATATCTCTTCCTGTTCAAGTCGTGAAAATGGTTTTACATTTGTAAATATTGTAGGTTTATAAAACCATCCATCTGCACATTCCCCTTCCTTATATTGTTCACCGCCTGTTATCAGGGTTGCACCTTCTTTCTTTCCAATTTCCGTATAAGAATGTATCTTTTTTAAAGCTGATTCATTAATAACAGGTCCCAAATCAGTTTCTTCTTTCCATGGCATCCCGATTTTCATTTTCTCTGCTCTATTTTTTAATTTTTCAACAAATTCATCATGAACATTTTCATGTATAATTATTCTTGATGTTGCAGTACATCTCTGACCGGCTGTACCAAATGCACCGAACAATGCTCCATCAACTGCAAGATCAATATCCGCATCATCCATAACAATTTGTGCATTTTTACCACCAAGTTCCAATGATACCTTTTTCAAACTCTGTCCTGCAACTGATGCAATATGCTTTCCAACTTCTGACGAGCCTGTAAAGGAAATAACTCCAATATCAGGATTTTCTAAAATTGCATTACCAACAGCAGAACCTGGACCATTAACAAGATTGATCACTCCGTCAGGAATACCTGCTTCAATCATTATTTCAAATAATTTTGCTACCATTAATGGTGTATCTGATGCAGGTTTAATAACAAGTGTATTTCCTGAAAGTAGTGCAGGAAACATTTTCCATGTTGGAATTGCAACTGGGAAATTCCAGGGACATATCATTCCTGCAACACCTATTGGTCTCAAAAATGTCATATTTACTTTATTAGGCAGTTCAGATGGGGATGTTCTACCAAAGAATCTTCTGCCTTCTCCAAAAGCATAATAAGCAGTATCTATACCTTCCTGAACATCACCCCTTGATTCACTAATAATCTTACCCATTTCTTTTGCCATTAATTGCGCTAATTCTTCTTTCCTTCTAACCATTATATCCCCTACTTTACCAAGTAGTTCTCCTCTCTTTGCTACGGGAACTTTGCTCCATTTTTTAAATGCCTTTTTAGCTACTTTCACTGCCTCATCAACATCCTCTTTGCCTGATTTTGCAACTACTCCTAGCACTTCATTCCATTTAGCCGGGATACGGGTCTCAAATGTTTCAGAACTTTTTGCATCAACCCATTTTCCATTAATAAAATTCTTTATTGTTTCTGTCATAATGCCTCCTTCCTGGCTTATTCATATCTTTTTAATAGTTTTTCCATATCTTTGTCAGGAGGAAATGCTTCCTCAAATAATGTTACTGACTCTGAAGTATATGATTCAATATTATTAATATCATCAAGTGTAAGCACAATTTTTTCATAAGATGATAATTCACCAAAGCCCTTAAAAATAATTGTATGATTTCCCGGTGATTCAACTGCCTCCCTCATTCCTCTACCATCATATCCACCAAAAATAATATCTATACCGTAAATCTTATCCGCCAATGCAAAATCATGATCTAATCCAATGGATGTTAGTCCAATTATAATATCACATTTATTTTGCTTCAAGATATTAACAAGCATTTCTGCTTTTTCCATTTCCTTTTCAATTTTAACTGTTTTTAATATATGTTTTCTTAAATCAAAAACAGAGTATTCTGTTGTAAGTCCAAAGATACCGATCTTAACACCTTTTTCTTCAATAATAATATAATCTTTAAGATTAACATCACTATTAATAAAACTAATGTTTGACATAAGAACAGGCATATTGAAATTGATAAAATTCTTTTCTATATACTCTGCTCCGGATGAGATTTCATCAATACCAAGATTCACGGCATCATATTTTAATTCATTAAAAATCGTAATTGCTCTACTCAATGAAACAGAATCATGTTCAATATGCTTAATCGCAAAATTACCAGAATCAAAAAGAAGTAAAATATTCCCATCTTTTTGAGATTCTTCTCTTTCCCATTTAATTGCTGTAGCAAATGAATATACTCCGCCAAGTGTTGGAGGAAAGTCCGGATTTATAAAGGTTGCGCCTCTTGATTGAAAAACATTTCTTATATCATTTGTATGTAATATTATTACTTCTAATGAAAAAACAGGTATTATTATTAAAATCATTAATATTATTATAAATATTCTCTTAATCATAAGAACTCCTATTTAATAACTGTTATTTTCGAAAATGATTTTGACATAATATAATCAAAATACTCTTCATATTCAAGGGCAACATTAATGGATTTAATTATTACAGAACATTCATTATTCTTATCCAAAGCCCAGTAACTCCAATTGGTAGAACCAACAATAGTGTAAAGAGAATCAATTATAAGTGTTTTACTATGCACAGTTTCATCGGGATCATCATAATAAACATCTATACCGCCACTTCGTAAAAATTCACCAAGTGCAAGATTTCCATATGATTGACCTGGATTATATCCTGCCTGATCAAGTACAATCTGAACCTCCACACCCCGTTTTACCGCATCAAATAATACCTGATACATTTGTCTGTTAACTCCATTGGGATAATTGGGATAATAACCACCTGATAGCATAAATATATGTATGGTTTTTTCGGCATTCCTGAAAAGCTTTATTACATTAGGGGTATAATCCCTGTTATTAATCGGATAAACACCCTCAGCATCCATATATTCAATATCATTTTCAATAATTATCTCAGCAAATAAAATAGTTGCTAATATTGAAATAATTAAAATTATTACTGCTTTTTTCATATCTTTCTCCTTACCTTGAAATAGTCAATTCTACAGTAGAAAATCCCAGAAGACGATGGAAATAATCAACATAATCAAGAGCAAGATCTTTGGATTTTACAATAACTGCGGATTCATTATTTTTTTCAAAGGCATAGAAGCTCCAATTTGTTGAACCAATAACAGTGTAAAGAGAATCCACAATAACAACCTTTGTATGTGTTGTTTTATCTGCAGGATCAAAATACACTTCAATGCCATTTGCTTTCATATATTCAGCAAATTCCTCATTTTTAAATGTTGATGATGTATTCCATGATGATTGATCTACAATAATCTGCACCTTCACATCTCTTTCAGCTGCTCTTATCAATGCTTCATACATTTGCCTATTAACACCATCAGGATATTTTTCATAATACCTTACTTGATAGATCATTGCCTGAATACTCTTTTCTGCATTATCAAATAATTTTATCATATTAGGTACATAATCCATTTTATTAATTATTGCTATACCCTCATTATCATAGAAAGGAATAATTTCCTCACATATAATTATTGTAAACGCAACTAAAAAAAATGTGATTATGAGTAATGTTTTTTTCATATTTAACCCCGCTATCAAAATGTCATTCCAACATCAAAATTCATTTTTATGTATCTGTTCTTATATATAATACTTACGCTTTCCTCTTTCATATATTCTTCGTAATCTTTTTCATTTTCTTCATATTCATTTTGAATATATTGAGAAGATAAAGTGAATTCAATATTATTTATTTTATATATTGCTCCTGTTGTAAAGCCAGCATCAACAATTTGATTGTCTCCCCTATAGGGCTCATATAGGATTCCATATAATACAGTAAAATCCTTTGTCATTTTATGTTCAATCCCTATATGATATTTAATAACATCATTATATTCCGGATTCTTACCATTAAGTTCCGTCCATCTTTCATAAATTGCTTCAGCAAGTAATGTTACCGGTCTAAGATTAATTGGAGAATACTTAACACCAAATCCAAATATGGAAGGTATAAATCCATCCTGTCTATCTGCTGTAGAAATTGTATCAGATGCAATTATATCAATAGATCTCTCACTTATTATAATGGTAGGCAAATGATAAAAAACCGTTGCATTTATTCTATTTTCATAATTATATGATAATGCAAAACCACCTTTCAATCCCGAGTATTGCTCATTAATACTTAGTAATGAATCTGTTTCTGATGGATCAACATATACAGTATTGGATTTTGTTGAAGCATCACCCTGAAGAATAGAAAAATTCCCGCCTAATGTAAAACCCCTTAAATTAAATGATGCGGAAATGAAATATGAATTTATATTACCCTCCATGGAAAAATTATCAGTATAAAGGGTTACATAGAAATCATCCCTGAATATTTTATCATAATTATAATCCTTACTATATAAATTTTCATATCCTATATATACACCAAAATCCGAAAGAGGTATATATGCACCAATAAAATATGGTTCTCCATAATAATATGAATTATCATATATTGTTTTTTCTCCAATATTATTATCATAAGAATCAAATATAAACTTCGACCTTGATTCTCTGTAATTCATTCCTCCAAATCCAATTCTAATATTATACTGTCCTCCATATAGCTGCAAAGAAGGATTTATAACCGGATCTGCAATAAAACATATATTTCCCATTCCTCCGGAATATGCGCTTATTGGAGATACTATTTCACCTGTAATTTCTCCTGAATTCATAAAACCATAACTAAATGCAAAAAGAGCTGTTATTAAAGCCAGTGTAATGAAAAAAAGTTTTTTCATTTTTCCTCCTACCATCTTATATCAAGCTGCATTGACAGATTGAATATTTGTTTATAATCGGTAAAATCTCTAATCAATATAAAATCACCATTTTCATATTTATATTCACTATCAGGATTATAAATCCCATACATTGGAATATCCTGATTTTTCATGGATGCTTTTGCCCTAATGGAAACATTTTTGGAAACACGGTCTATCATTGTAATATAATATTTTAAACCATCTCCATAGAGAAAGTCTATTCCCGTATCTTCAAATATCCATTGACTCATTCCATCCGTTTTCCAAGCTGCTACGCCTCCAAGAACCGAGAAGTAATCAGTAATTCTGTGCTCAAATGAACCATTTACATATGTTCCGTCAATAATATTATCTTCCATAAATTTTATAGATGTTGTCAAATTAACTCTGCCATAACGCGCTTCAAAATTAAGATAATTATTATTACTTAATATAGTAAATATCCTTAATGTTGTTTCATTTGTAAAAGAATGTGTTGAGACCACACTTTTGTACAAATTTTTCTCCTGAATTTTTTGTTTTAATCGAATTCTTATAGGAAATACAGGTCTATATTCAATTTCTCCCTGAAATCTATAATTATGCAAATTGTAATCCATTGTTTTCCATATATCAATATATGCTTTTGTAATTGTTAATTTTTCAGAAATACGAAAACGGGTTTCAAAATATATACCCTCTTCAGGTTTAGGTCTCGGATCATCTGTAATAATTGTTAAAATTGGATCAATTAATCTGTATTCCTTTTCAAAAGCAGTATCATCAAATCTGTTTTGTTCGGATAATGGTCTTGCATACGGATTATCAAAGCCCACATCATAATGCCTGAATATTGTTTTAAGATAAAAATTGTTAAACATCATATCAGTTCTTAGAATATAGGCATAAGCATTATTCTGTTTTGCCACCTCTCCTTCAAAAGACATATTTCTGAAATTTGTTCTGAAATCAAAACTGAAAACATCTCTTACATTACCTGTAAAACCATCAGTATAAACAGGTGTTGAAATATTATCTTTATCATATGGAATATCAATCATTAGTGTATCTCTAATTATATGTTTATCATAAGTAGATCTAAATCCACTAACTCCTATTTCCGTTGATAAAGGCAATATGAAAATATTTCCAAGATCAAATGCTAATCTTCCGCCAAATAACCGTTCATTTAAATTCTCTGAAAATTCTTCAATAAATGTATTTTGCAAAAGAAGAATATTAACCGAATTATCAGAATTCAAAAGTGCATTTCTATTATCAACACTTCCGAAAAAAAGAAAATTCATTCTTCCAATATTTCCATTACCTGATAAACCTGTTAATTTAGTACTATAATTTTGTGTTACATCAGGGAATAATCCTTTAATAATATCAAATCTTCTTGCTCTGTATTCCTCGGAATTATCCATTAATAGTCCCTGTCCTATACTAACTCTATAATTTCCTATAAAGATATTTTCAATAAAACCTAAATTAGTAAAATTTACATATCCTTTATATTTATATTTTTCAATGCCTGCAAATTTTGTTAATATGCCACCTGCATTAATATAATTCCCAAATCTTAATCGCAATTTACTGGAAACATCACCATCCTTTTCATAAGCACCTAATTGTTCCCACTCTCTTTTCATTCTCAATTTCATGTCTTCAATTTCCTGCTCACTCATTCCAGCATCAAGAAGTAAATCCCTTGTATTTGATGATTCAGGCGGAGCAATTTCCAATGCATTTATTGCACTTAAAATAGAATATCTAAGCCCTGTATATGATATATAATTATAAGTATCATCATTTGAAAGATCAAGATTTGTTCTAAAATAACCTGAAAATTCCCAATCTTCATTATCATCATATGCAATATAATTTCTTAATCTTGTCCAAGAATAATGAGTTAATCCTGGTGAGCGCCTTATTTGATTATCATATGAAAAATCTCCAAGGAGATTTCTGCTATTTAATATTGCAACTGCATCTGTAATATTGACACCCTGTATTAATAAAAGATCATTTATTGTTGTATTATTTATATTCATTTTATTAATAAGCATATCTTCCCACACATCCATAGCACCCTGTGTTGGAGATTCTTCAGATGCTAATCGTTCCTGCAACCGTACAATATATATTGAAGTCCTATCAAGTGTAGTATCAGGATAAATTGCAATTTTTTGTTTTAGAATATCAAATATTTCCGCATCAACACCCTCTATTTTATTAAATTCGTAAACACTCTTTAATTCCCCATATTCAAAAACATACTGTTTAATGTTTTTTATTACTTCATTGGGAATCATTAG
>CBDUZN010000057.1:0-11221 GCA_965371715.1 uncultured bacterium
TAAATGCACCCTATAAAATGTATGTATATGATTGTTCAGATATAATGACCCCTGTAGAAGAAGGAATATATAATGTAAACAATTATGCTTTTGATATGGTGAGGAATAATAATTATATATATATCAGTCAGGGAGGAGGATTTTCAATAGATAATTTGGCAAGAGGTAGATTTGGATTACAGATATTTGGATTTAATCCAACAGGAATAGAAGACAAACAGATATATAATAAAGAAGATAATATCAGTATAACAACTACTTTCAATTCAATAAATATAAATAATCAAACAGGAACATTAAAGAAATACCAACTTATGGATATTACCGGCAGAATAGTAAATACAATAGAAGCAAAAAGTGGAATAACCGTAATTACACCTAAAAGAAGTGGAGTATATTTTATTGTGGATCAGAGTCAACAGGTTAGAAGTAAAATTATAATAATTCGTTAAGAATAAAATTAATTGAGGAAAATAATGAAAGGAAAGAATACAAAGGAGCAAATAATGAAGAAGATGATTGGAATAATTGTATTAACAATAATGATGTTGTTTATTAGTATCAATATTTTGGGAGCAAATGTTACAGTTGAGGAATTCAAGAATAAGTTAGCAACAATAAAGAGGAATAAGATAGAAACAATGGAATGTAATATAGAGATTGAATTAGAAGGTAATATAATAGGAAATACAAAGATGTATATGAAAGGGAATAAAACAAGAATGGAGATAAAAGGGAATGTAGAATTAGAAATGAGTGATATAGTTGTTATTCAGGATAGTACTGGTTCATATACAAAAATAAACAATGAATGGCAGAAAGGTGGAGAAGAGAATAATATAATGGATCAGATGAAAATGTTTGACCATGATAAAATGATAAATGAGATAATTAATAAACAGGATTTCAAGATTGAGAGTATGAAGAATAATAAAGCAACAATATCCTATAAAGAAGCAGTAGGCTTAATGGGTGTATCCAATATAAGAATGGGATTGGATTTAGAAAATGGAAACATATTATTTCAGGAACAGAGTTTTAATAAAGGAAAGGTATTAATTGAATTTAAGTATGATAAAGGAAAGAATATTCCCAATGAAGTAGTAGTAAAGAACTTTTCATCAGATGGTAATAATGAAATAAAAATAAGAATGAAAAATATGAGAATCAATCATAAGATGAGTGATAAAATATTTGAGAAGAAGAATGATAAATGATAAGAAATGAAAATTAGGATAAAGTTATTGGTGGACAGGTCGAGCCCTGTCCGTACAAAGCTATAAAAGTGAAGTGAATAATAAACTGGAGAAAGATATGAAAAATAGAAAGCAAACAATAATCATATTGGTATTAACAATCTTAATGTTGATAATAATGTCGGGATGTACAATAATTAAAGTATGGATGTATGATGACTGGGTGGAAAGGGCTGTTGGTTCCAATAGTATATGCTGGGAAGATAATGACAATGTGATAGTATATTGCAGTTTAACATGGTGTTACAATGAAGCAATAGGTGTATCAGAAACAACAAAAATATATGAAATTGGTGGTGAATTATGGCGTATCAATGCGAACACAGGTGCAACGGAGTTATTGTTAAGAAAGAAAGGTGGGAAATATCATACACCAAATCCTGATAGAATAAGAATAGAGATTGCGAATAAACATATATATATAAGTGATGAAGTAAATACATACAAAGTGAAAGATGATTATAATGGATGGGATAGCATAGGATATTTTATAATACCGAATGTTTCGAAAGATGAGAGATATATAGTAGCACGGGATCAAGTAGATGGAACGCGAAAGACAGTAAAAAAATATGATATGATAAATAATACTAATGAAATATTATTTACAAATGATGAATTTTTTGAATGGCTTGACTACGATTATTCCCGCAATTATTTATTGGTGAATAATAATAAATTTATAGATTTGAATACAGGAGAGGAGAAAGCATTAATACATAGTGGTGATACAATACTAAGTAGATATTATATGAGTGCTTCCTATGTTTACAGAGGAAATATTGGAGATGACTATATTACTGTAGATGTGGTAACAAGGGATATTGAAATAGATAGTTCTGTTAGTGGGAAAGTTTTTATAAACAGTGTTAATTTTAATGAAGAACAATTTGTTAGAGGACTAAAAGGATTCAGTAACCCGAGTAGAACCAAATACGCATCTGGAGATTACCATTCAGTATTAATAACAGACACACTGGGGAATTTGATAAATAGTATAGTATTTGACAGTGATAAATTATAATAAGTGGAGGAAAAATGAAAAAAGTATTATTCATATTACTATTAATTGTTGGAATAATTCATATATTTTCTGAGCCATATAAACCCTTTCCCGTTCTGGTGGTTCATGGATATAATGCAGATAATTATGGAGAAACCAATTTTGGAATAGTGATACAACAAAACACAAATAAAAGTAAAATTGTTAATCCAACAGTAGATAAAAATGGAGATTTCTATGTATCCCGTAATGAAGGTGAAAGAATTGAATATGGTAAACTTGTATATCAATGTGCAGAGTATAGAGGAGAAGTGGCTGGTACGCTGGTGGCTGAGTATGCTGGTGAAGAAATTATGAAAAAGAGAGAGATGAAAAGATGAAGAAAGAGCGGAGAATCCTGGATTCCTGCCTTCGCAGGAATGACAAGAAAAAGAAAAAAATTGGAGAAAATTATGAAGAATAGAAAGCGAACAATAATAACATTTATACTGGCAATTTTAATATTGATGATGATATCAGGATGTTCAATAATGTATGTATGGATGTATGATGACTGGGTGGAAAGGGCTGTTGGTTCTAATAGTATATGTTGGGAGGATAATGACAATGTGATAGTGTATTGCAGTTTAACATGGTGTTACAATGAAGCAATAGGTGTATCGGAAACAACAAAAATATATGAAACTGGTGGTGAGTTATGGCGTATCAATGCAAACACAGGTGCAACGGAGTTATTGTTAAGAAAAAAGGGTGGAAAGTATTGGGAAATAAATCCAGAGAAAATAAGAATAGATATAATGAATAAACATATATATATAAGTAATTCATTGAATACATACAAAGTGAAAGATGATTATAATGGATGGGATAATATAGGATATTTTACAATACCGATAGTATCAGAAAATGAAAAATACATAGTAGCACAAGATGAAGTTGATGGAAAAACAGTGAAAAAATATGATATACTAAATAATACTGACGAAATATTATTTACAAATGATGAATTAATTGAATGGCTTGATTATGATTATTCCCGCAATTATTTGTTGGTGAATAATAGAAAATTTGTGAATTTAAATACTGGAGAAAAGACAATATTGGTAGATAATAATACGAAGATAGGTAAATATATTATTAGCAGTTTTTATGTAATGCCTTCTCAATATGGGAATATAAGTAATGAGCATATTACCATGGATGTATATCTGAGAGATACATTAACTGATGAAAAAAAATATCATAAAATTAGAATATCAATTATAGATACAACAAATAAACAGGTATTAGAAAACATACAAGGAGTGAACAATCCCGATAAGACCAAATATGCTACATTAGGTTTATTTACAGATACATTAGGAAATGCAATATCAACATGGAGTTTGCCAAATGATGAATTATGAGAGAGTGACAAGTAACAAGTTAAAAGGAATAAATTGTGAATCGTAAACCGTTAATTGTGAAGAGTAGATCGTGCAGAAAATAAGGAATAAGAAAAGTTGTATGAAAAATATAAGGAGTATATAAATGAAAAAACTTATTGTTCTATTAATATTAATCATTATATCAATAATGGTTGTAAGTGAATCATACAAACCCTATCCGGTGATTGCGGTTCATGGGTATAATACAGATAATTATAAGGAAAGTAATTTTGGGATAGTAATGCAAAGTGAACGTGATCCAAAAGAAATTGATTATCCTATAGCATCATCACCTGTTAAGATAGATGGAGAAGAAGGATTATGGTATGTATCCAGAAATGAAGGAAAGAGGATTGAATATGGAAAACTCTTGTATCAATGTGCAGAGTATAATAGAGATATACTGGATTATTGGCAATCTATTACAGATAATAATGAAGATGAATTTTATTGGTTGAAAAATGATGAGGGAAAATATAGAGGAATCCCATCAACAGATGAAATTCTCCCTGAAGATGAAGGGGATATCTCAGTATCCCAGCCAATCAATTGCTTTCTTGAGACAATTGAATTTGATTTTCCTGGTATTGGCAGTGCGGATGAAAGTCATCCCAATTCGATTACTCCATCATCATATCAGGTCGGTACTGGGCGGGAGTTGCTCTGTAAGTTTAAAGAAGTGTTAATAAACTATTATACAGATGGAAAAGCATATTTTGTAAAAGATACTATAATTGATACTTTGTTTCATATTGCTATTCCCAATATTAGTATTACAATTATTATTCCCAAAATTGAAATTATTGGCGGTAAATTTTACTATGAAAATGAATGGCATGTATTGGACAGTTTTAGTTATACAATTTCTCATATAACAAATATTGTTTATAGTGATGTAAAATTAAAAAGGTCCAATGGAACTATTGTTCCTTTGCAGGCAGAGCATCTTGATCCTAATTTACACAATTCAGACCCAAAAGTAATATTTATGGCTCATAGTTATGGTGGTGTTGTATTAAGGCAGATGCTAATGGAAATACACAAAGATGGAGATGACTGGTTATTTAAACATATTGATAAATTTGTAACAGTAAATTCTCCATATATTGGTACTGAACCAGCGAATCAGCATAAGCTATTATCATTTGATCCAATTTTCTCTAATTTACCTTTATATAATTGGACAACTGAACCGTTTGATGATGGATATACTTGGATATGGAACAGAGTTCAATGGCTTAATGGAATAAATAAATTGAATACACCTGTTGCTAAAATGATTGAAATAACTGGTGCTGGGTTAGCAGCAATAATTTGTGGACCTAACATATATCAATTACTTATCCCATTCCATGACATAATTTTAAATACATATAGTACTTTACCATATGTAGTGAAACATGGACTTAAACTTGATACAGATGCTGCCTATGATTGTCAACCGATATGCGCTAATCCGAATGTGAACAGAGATAATTTTACACGAACATTATGTGAGCCCGATAATTTACGAGTACAAACACAAGTTGAATATAGAATGCACAATTCAGTCACAGCAGATAATGTAGAAGTACAGAATTATACAGCAATAGGATATTTAATGTCATCAGCTATCAATATTGTAACAATCTTAGCGGCAATGGCAGTGGGTGATTTTTTTATTATTCCTGGTATTGTAATTGCCGAAATGTGTGCAGGAGCAGTTTCTTATCGTCATTGGGGTTGGTGGATTGACAATTCAGATGGGGTAATCCCTTTATATTCTCAGAATGCATTTGGATTTCTGAATGATATATTAGCAGATCCAGAAAAAGGATATGAAGAAAGATTTAATATAACAGAGATTATAAGTGATAGAGAAACATTTCATTCAGGAGGAATTGTAGGACCTGGATCATATGATAAGGTTGATGGACTAATTGATCTTATTGAAGATAAAACAGAAGTAACAATTGATTCAATAATAATAAATGATGTTGTGTATGATATCAGCAGAACTGATGTAGATTATTGGAGTGATTCGCTAAATGCATATACATTTGATAGCTCTCCTAATGTGATTTATGGAACAGTAAATAAATATTTTATTGCTCAGGGTAATAATTCAATAAGCATTGGGAGATATAACATTCCATTTAATTATGGTGTAACTACTTATTATGAAGGAACTGATTGGATTGCAAACATTAGATATGGTATAGATAATAACACAACAGTAATTATTAATCTTGAAGGTAATTTAACCAAACTCTTTTGTATTGGTGAAAATCCTATCAAAATAGAATCATCCAATATTTCTTCTGAAAGAGATGAAGATACAAAGATCATTTATATTTTTGGTGGACCAAGGATAAGTACGATAAAACCTGGATTTAGAGAAATAATTAATGAAGAACCTGATACAATTAGAATTGTCAGACAAATCACATTTGATGGATCAAGTACACATAAATATCTTGATAGTATATGTAATTACTTCTATATAATTGATATTAATGATTATGAGGAACCAATAATTGATTCAATAAAATGTGATAGTACTGGAAATGGTGAAACAACATTTAGAGATACAATAAGATATTCTGATATTGTAGAGGGCAGATATGAAATGAAATCCTATTCATATTTTTCTGATGATTCTACAATTCCACCTGTAGGGAAGTATGATGTTTTCTATATAGATACAACACCGCCAACAGTTGAGATTGCAAATTATACACCATTGAATAAATATTCATTAAGGAAAAATGGATATGCGAAATTCATAAATAATTGCAATGATAATTTTACAATATTTTTCCCATTTTTCAATAGTTGTACATTGAAAATATATAAAGATGATCAATTAATTGAAAATGCTGAAATTGACAAAGCATCTTTTGGGTCAATCAATTATCCGAAATGGCAGGTAAGTGATTGGACATTATATGAAGATGGATTATATAAAGCAGTATTAAGTTTAAATGATGAAGCGGGTCTTACTTCTGATAGTTCGGTTCAGTTTTATATTGACAACACACCTCCAGAGATAGATACAGTCAGGGGATTTGATGATATGGTATTTAATATGTTTGATATTACCAATGAACTTTTAATAAAAGTGAATGAGAAGTGTAATGGAAATGTTGTTTTTACAAATTTGGAAACAGGAGAAAGTATTGATAATCAATTTGAATCAGATGTGCAATACTATAAATATATTATTAATGAAACAAGTGGACAAATTGATTCAATCATTGATAGTGTAAAAGTAATAAATGCGGGTTCATGGGGTGAGGGTCTTTATTTAAGCGATGGATTATATGCTGTTGATATGAGAGGAATAGATGAAGTGGAGAATGATACAATATGGAATATATATCCGAATTTCAGAGTTGACCGAACACCTCCCATAATAACATCACCTGTATGCATTCCATTAGTAATGAATGATGATGAAAAAACAACATTACATTTTGAAACATCAGAATCAAGGGATTTAAATATAAATACAGGAAATGTTAAATACTTAGTAAAACTAAATAATGGAATTATACATTCATTTAATTTTAATTTTACAGATAATAAGGATAGCAAAGATACAATAATCACAATAGATTTATCTGAAGCACCCAATGGAATAAACAGAATAGAAATAATTGCAGAAGATTGTACAAGAGAAATTCAGAAAGATGGAAAAGGGAATATAAGTTATGCATATGCACAGGTAATAAAAAAGAGTATTGGTACATATATAACAAAACCATTGGAGAATGATACATTTTATTATGATATTGAAAATATAATTGAAGGAATAGCCAATGATCCCGATATGTCTAATATGAATCCATTTGAGAAATATGCATTATACTGGAAACAGGGTATTGAGACTACTTTGCCAATGATGAGAGATGATATTGATATTCTTAATTGGGAATATTCAGGTATGTACACACCAATAGGCAGTAGAACCTCAACAATGAATGAAAACGAATCATTCTATTATAATGAGTATCCTCAATTGCTTGGTTCATTCAAACCTGCGAATATGGGGAATTATACGATTCTTTTAGCTTCATTTGAAGAAGGAAAGGACAGTTTATCTGTTTGCAGCAGATATATTACTGTGATTGATAATCTTGGTATTAAAGTACCGATAATTACTGAACTATATACAAAGAATCAGAATGGAATCATTGAAGATCAATTTAGTGTAGGAGATACTACAGATATAATATTTGAATTAGCTGGGAAGATAAGTGATGTAAAACTTGAAATTAAATATTCAGATAGTTTGATATATACTGCTGAAAGAGATAATATGTATCCTGTCTGGGGACAACCAACTGAATATGATGAAACCGGATTTTATTTATCAAAGAATTCGGAAGGAGATTATTTAATACAGATAAACACACCTGATGATACCTTATTTAAGTCAATCATTGTTGAATGCAATTCTCAGATAACATTATTAAGTCCAATAGATTCAACAATACAGTATTCTGGCAATGGTTTTATATATACAGGGAAAGATGTATTAAAAACAATTACTTTCAATACAGAAGATACATTGATAAGTTTTAATTTTTCACCAATGTATCACAAAGTTTATATGGGAGAGAGCAAAGCGGAAATTGACAATTCATTCACTCTGAAAGACAACAATTGCTTTAAATGGGATTTTACAGATAAATTCAAAAGGAAGATTCCAGGAGGAGAATATATAATTAATCTTACTGCAACAGGAAATGATGGCTATGGTGCTGATTTGGATAGTAAAAGTATTATTTATACAAATCCTATTGCATTTGATACATTTAAAGTAACACCTGATACTGTTAATGTATTAAACCCATTTCAGGATGAAATATATATTAATATTAAAGCCAATCAGGATGGTAAGGTAAAATATACAATAACAGAGTATTCAAATGGTAATATATTAAATGAAACAATAACAGAGAAAAGAGAACTTGATTGGAATTATAGGGATGATTATGCATTTAGTCAAATTGGAACTGAGGTTGACAGTGTTTTAATATATGCTCAATTATATGATATGCAAAACAGTAATGTGGTTGATACATCATATTGTGTCTATGTAGCAAACAATAATATTGCAGTTTTTCCCGAGGGATTGGAGATACCGGATGAATATAAAACAAGCACTATTAGTACGGAAGGTATATACGACGGCAAAAGTGAGTATAAATATTCATTCACAGCAGATGGAGAGAATTATTTGGATAAAATTTATAGTTTGGAAGATAGCATAAAAGCAGCAAGAATGATGAATTTTGATATAGATGTTGATTTGTTGAGATATGTTAAAGATACAATTGGTACTCCTTTTGGAAGTGATAATTTTTTGACTGGTTTTCCTTTATATAAATATTGGCCATATTTATATAATATTAATGATGTTGAAATTTCAGATAATTCATATATTTCGGTAACAGTATATTTTGAGGAAGACGATATAGGAACAGAAACAATAGATGATTCTACATCAAACCCAAACCCACCACCGGAATATGAAGAAAGATATTATGAATATAATCTAAATGAATTAATTGCAAAAGGATATACAGGAGCAAGACTGTATATTTATGGACCAATTATGTATTATGAATTCTTTAATAAAAATTATCCATACCAATTAGAAACACATAGATCCGGAATACCTAATTATACTCCTGGTTATGGATATTTTAGAAAGAAGTATGAAATAAAAGTGAGCATTGAAGAATTTGCAGATGCTATAGCATTGGCTTCTCCAGGTTTTGCACAATCTGAGGAATTTTCTATTTCAGCAAGTGAAAAATATCCTTTTCTTTCTGATTCAATAAGAATGAGAATTAATTTTTGGGATAAACAATATGAAAGAACCATTGTATGGGATTCAACATATTTCTCTACTAATAGAACTATTCAATTCCCTGATGGTGATCCAGAGATAGAAATTGATTGTAAAATTGAAGCTACTGCTCCAAAAGATGATGTTCTAAAATTCAGAATAAAAAACATTGCCAGTTATTACACAAATAAATATTTATTTACAGATACATTAATGTATGACACTATTTGGAATCATTATGATACTATTACATATAATCTTACAGAGAAATTCACAATACCAAGTGACGCTTTAATATCTTATAATTATGATGATAACTATGGATATCATATTATAAAGAATATATGCGGTGATAATATTTATGCTGAGATATATGAAGAAGAAGAATATTATTCACTTCCCGCAGGTCCAATTGATATAAACAGGGATGTATTTATATCCAGTAATACAGGTATGCTCTGGAATAGTGATCAAGCACCGGAATCCGATATTCAGGGAAATATTATTGCAAAGAATAGTATTGAATATCCATTTATGACAGATTTCCCTTATAATGGTATCGAATCAATTCAAATTAGTACAAATTATCCTGATGAAAACCTAAATTTATATTCTATATTTAATCAATCATTCATTATTGATGAAATTACAGGTGATACAACAGTAAATTTAGTATCTAATCCTCGTTTAAAAATGGATACAGTTTATTTAAAATTGATTTACCCAGATGGAACAAACAATAATGATTTGAGACCAACATCTTTTAAAACAAATAAAACTATTGGTCAGAATGATTTTTATTTAAAACTAATAAATATTCTTAGAGCAAAACCGAATACATTTTTACCGGTAATTGGAAATATTTTTCCTGATAGTTTGAATCGTGATTCATACAAATATGAGATATATATAAAAAATAATAATCAATTATTTCAGATGAAAAATAAAACATATTTAAAGGATTATGGAGAGGTAATTGGTTATATAAACACAACTGAATTGTTTGGAGAAACAGAGATAATTGTACCAATATATAATAGTGGAGGTGAAAGTCCAAGAGGTATTGATGATTCCGACAGTTTGTGTGCCGTATTCAATAGAACCATTTTTATTGGTAATGAGGTTGAATATGATCAGAATAACAATGCAACTTTGTATTCACCATACAAGAGAGGCATCTTGAATGTGATTAATGAGAATGGAACAGTAATTGATACAATGAAATTAATGTTTCATATAGCGCCTGAAATGATAGTGGATAATGGAGAAGAACCATTTATTGGAGAGTCTTTCTGTCCAATAATAAATATTAATTCAATGAAAAGTTCAATTGGCAGACCTGTAATAAACTACTATTTAACAGCTGAGGAAATGAACGAATATGAAGAAAGCCATTTGAAATTTTATGGGATTGATAATAATGGAGAGATTGTTCAATTTCTAACAACATATGATAGAATAGAGGATAGTGATTATAAGACATTAGGTTATAAATTCTATATAGATGGAACAATCTATGATTTTGAGGATATTGAATACATTACATTGCTTGATAGTACAGTAACGGATGAATCAAAGTTTGAGGAAATTTATACAAGTGAAATAACAGATAATGGAATGATTTTTACATTAGAATCAGAGGATATGATAAATAGAATAAATGAAAAAGGTATAGGTATAATTATCACAGATCCTA
>CBDUZN010000058.1:0-11193 GCA_965371715.1 uncultured bacterium
CAAAATAAACACTCCCAGGGTTAATGAACAAGCAAAGGCTACATTTACAGATGATTTTAAAAAAGCTGCTGAAAGTGAATTGGATGATTTGTTTGGATAATAAACATAATGGAGGATTAATTGTCTGTCATTAATTATGCATCAAGAGAAATTACTTTTAAGATTGTATATTATGGTACAGGTCTTGGCGGAAAAACTACAAATTTGAAAGTTATTTATAATAAGATAAAACCGGAACAAAAAGGAAAAATGATATCTCTTGCTACTGAGATGGATAGAACCCTGTTCTTTGATTTTTTACCAATGGATATTGGCTCGGTGAAGGGTTTTAAGACAAAATTCCAATTATATACTGTTCCCGGACAAATTTATTATAATGCTTCAAGAAAGTTAATATTAAAGGGTGTAGATGGCATTGTGTTTGTAGCTGACTCGCAAATAGAACGATTTGAAGATAATATTGAAAGTGTAGATAATCTAATGGAAAATTTGGATGAACATAGTTTGAATATTGAAGAAATTCCTACTGTTATGCAATATAATAAGAGGGATTTACCAAATATTTCACCAATAACAGAACTTGAAGATGCAATAAACCCCTGGGGGATTCCATATACGGAAGCTGTTGCTGTTCAGGCAATAGGTGTTTTTGAGACATTGAAAGCTGTTAGTAAAATGGTTCTTCAATCACTTTAATAAATTTTTTATAATTTCAATAATGTTAAATTCTTTTGAATATGGAAGTTCCTGAGCATTAATCCTGATTTGAAAATTATTATTAATTTTATTGATGATCTTGATTTCATCTTTTGTTAATTGAATAAATTCAAATGGTTCGTAATCCGCATCACTATGTCTTATACCTCCAAGATTGATAAGATCTGGTTTAATTACATCTAAAATATCTATATATTTATTCAGCATTGTAAGATTTTCAATCACCAAAAGTGAATTGTTTTCTACTGAGAATGATTTAATCTTAGATAAATTAATAGTATTAAAATCTATACCCGAAAGCATTGATTTATAATTATCCAAGATAAATTTATTAAGACCATCATGAAGTAAATACAAGTTGTGAATGCCAAGATTTTCAATCCATCCAATAATTACTTGACCATGAATTAATCTTTCGTCAATTCTTAATGTTTTCATGATTTGATAGAATTTTTCCCAATTTCAATAAGTTTTTCAAATAATTTATCTGGTGATTTTTTTTCTCTATGCATAAAGAAATCTATTATTACCGGTATATTATATCCAAAGAAATGAGTAACATTCTCATTTGAATTTGAAATCTGAAGTGCCGGGATAGAGTAAGAAGAGCCAAAAAAATCAACAAAGATAAAGTAATGATCGGCAAAATTATCAGAAATAATTTTATTAATTTTTTCATATAATGCAGAATTATCTTCTTTGAAGTCACCTAAGCAGTAGTAATTGTCCTGTTCTCCAATAATTCTAAACACAGCATTAACAGCTGAATAGGGAAAATCACCATGTCCAATGAATATACCATAAATCATTCTTCGTCCTCATCAAGACGAGCAAGTTTTTTTGCTTTTTGTTTCATTAGATTTATCAGAGAAGCATTAAATATTTTTGCTGTGTCATAACCTGAAAGTTTTAAAACATAATTTAATGCAATCACTTCAATAATAACTGATATATTTTTACCGGGTACAAGAGCAACCTGAATAAGAGGAATTTCTACACCCAAGATTTTTGTTGTTTCTTCTTTAATTCCGGTTCTGTCAACATCAAGTTCGGAACTCCACTTAATTAGATTAATTTGTATTTCAACTCTTTTATGAACACGAACACCTCTGATTCCATACATCTTAGCAATGTCAAGTATCCCAACTCCTCTCACTTCCATATGATGTTGAAGGGATGAGTCGGGAGCAATACCGGTTCCCATTAAAAGATGGTCTCCTCGTTTGGATATTTTCACGGCATCGTCTGCAACAAGACGATGACTTCTATCAATAAGATCTAATGCTGCCTCTGATTTGCCTATTCCGCTTAATCCGGTTAAAAGAACACCAACTCCATATATATCAACTAAAGTGCCGTGTAATGTTGTTCCAGGTGCAAGGTGGTTATTTAAGTAAACAGTTAATCCATGTATTAATAGTGTTGTTTGATCATTGGTAGTAAGTAATGGTACAGAATGTTTATTACAGAGAATTTTCAATAATCTGGGAGGATCAATATGTCTTGAAATAATAATGCAAGGCATTATAAAGCTAAACATATTTTTCATAAATTCAGATCGTTTTTTTTGTGAAATAGATTCAATATATGAAACTTCTGTTCGTCCTAAAATTTGAACAGTATTATTTCTGAAATATTTAGTGTATCCAGCCATTGCAAGTCCGGGTCTGTACGGATTAACAGCAATAATTTTATTTGATAAACCCTTTTTGCCGGCAATAAGGCGGAGATTAAAATCATCCGCCATATCGTTTATAAGATCACTAACAGTAATAAAATTACTGGAATTTTCCGGTATTATGCTCATGGATTTTTTTCTCAAATTTAATTAATTGTTTTTTTAATTTATTAAATGCATTATCAAGAGATGTCATTAATTCAAAGGATTCATCCGATGATGTAAATGTGTGTTTCTTAGCGGAAATTACCATTTCAACATGGTATCTTTTGTCATTTAATGATACAATAACTTTGGAATTCATAATGTTTTTCTCAAATTTTTCAAGTTTTGAAAACTCTTTTTCAATGAATGATTTAATTTCGGATGATATTTCAACATGTTTTCCAGTAATTTTAATATCCATTTAAACCTCCTTTTGAATTATTGTGTTTCGCTTATATAGTGAATCATTCGGATCAGGAAAATCCTGCATATAATGAAGTCCTCTGGATTCCTTTCTAGTCATTGCGGATTCTATTACAATTTTTGATACAATTATCATATTTCTTGTTTGAAAGTATTCTTCAGTATTGTATTTCTCAAGTGATTGAAAGTCTTCCCATATCTGATTTATTTTGTTTGATGCTTTTATTAATGATTTGCTGTTTCTAACAATTGCAACATATTTCCACATTGTAGATTTGATCCCGCTTCTGATATTCTGAATAAAATTTTGAACATCATTATTGATTGATATTGGTTGACTATAAAAACCAGGAACTGTTGTTTCAATATCATCACCTAATTTGGATTTAATATTTAAAAATGCCCTTTCTGCAAAAACTATTGCTTCTAAAAGAGAATTACTGGCAAGTCTATTTGCTCCGTGAACTCCTGTACATGTAACTTCACCAGCTGCATACAAATGATTTATTGAAGTTTTTGCATTAATATCGGTTAGAACACCGCCGCAAATATAATGTGCTGCTGGAACAACAGGAATTGATTCCTCCGGAACATTAATACCAAGTTCTTGGCATTTATTATAAATACGAGGGAATCGTTTTATAAAAGTATTTTTAGAATAATGAGATAAATCAAGAAGAACATAATCCTCTCCTGATAATTTCAATTCAGCATCAATTGCCTGAGCAACAATATCCCTTGGAGCTAATGATTTCATTGGATGATACTTATGCATAAATTGTCTATTATTTTTTAATTTTAAATATGCTCCTTCTCCTCTAACTGCTTCTGATATCAGAAATGAATGACCATTAGATCCGGAATTAAAGAGTGAAGTGGGGTGAAATTGCATAAACTCCATATTAGCAATTTTAGAGCCGGCCAAATATGAAATTGCAATTCCATCTCCTGTTGCAATAGCAGGATTGGTAGTATATTTATAAACCTGTCCAATTCCACCAGAAGCAATAAATACAAATTTAGAGAAAAATGGTTCAATTTCTTTGGAATTGTTATCAAGTACAAAAACTCCCTGGCAATTATTATCATTATCAACAATAAGATCACACACATAATTATTAGTAAGCATGTCAACATTTGAGTATTTACTTATAGTATTAATTAATGTTTTTTCAATCTCATAGCCAGTATAATCACCTGCAAAAACAATTCTATTATGCAAATGACCACCTTCTTTACTTAATTTAAATATTCCTTGCTCATTTTTTTCAAATTTCGCACCCAATTCTGAAAGTTCATTAATTAATATAGGTCCTCTTTCTACCATGATTTTCACTGCTTCATTATTATTAATACCTTTTCCAGCTGAAATAGTGTCTTCAATATGTGATTCAAAAGAATCATTTTCTCCCATAACAGATGCAATTCCACCTTGTGCATAATTGGTGTTGGAGTCACTGGCGTTTTTCTTTGTTATTATTGCGATTTTTGCATAAGGAGCCATTTTATAGGCAAAAGTAAGACCCGCAATGCCGCTTCCAATAACAATCACATCATATGTTTTCATTCTAATCCCTTTGGAATCTGATTATACCCAAATCTACATAATTACGCCAATTGACTGGAATTGGTTCATCTATCAAACTTGAATATACTAATTCATATTTACCAAAACCCTTAATGTCTGTAAAAATGAATTGAATACCTCCTCCTGAATAATATATCCAATTTTCAAATGATTTATATCCTGAGCTTGAAGGAACGATCATATCTTCATCAGGCAAACCATATTCAATATAGATTCTTCCTCTATCGGACTCATATCCTTCCTGAAGTCCAGAACTGAATCTTTTATTAACAAATTCAATATTTTCAATATGCTTATCAAGTGCTTCAAGTTTATTATTATTAGGATTTGCATCTCTATTTTCCCAGAATTTTATAAGATAATTGTGTTTACCGATCTTGTTTAATTTATTGTACTGTTTCAATTGTGATTCAGATGCAATATATTTAATCATATCATAATATTTAAGTTGTTTATCTGTTAATTTATATTTTGAAGTAACTATATTGGTTAGAAATGATGATTTTGATATTCTTATCTTCTTACTTAACATAAGATTATCTAAAGTAATAGAAACAATTAGATTATATGAACCGTCTTTCAGCCCTATTGTGTTTATACCTCCAATGTTAAAAAATGCATCACCAACTGTAGTATCTCTTTTAGCGGCAAGATTCATAATTGTATCGCCATTATTATTAGTAATAAAATAATCTATTGCGTATTCTTTCCCTTCAGCAAGGTTATAGAATTCTGCATATATTATAAGAAATGGATTAAGATTTGTTGTGTGATGCGAGGGGCGTGGAATAATTGTGTATCCATTTCTTGCAAATTTACTATTTGTACTGTCAATTTTTACCGAAAGACCCAAAAGGATATTTGACATAAATGGTGTTTCTTCAATGTGATGAAGCATTATTGTATCTTTTTTTGACATTTTATTATTTGATTGTTTGTCTTCAACAATATATGTGAATTCATATTGTCCGGGAGAAAGAATGAAAGAAGCATTATCAACTAAAGAAAGTTTTTGATTAATTTCTTCAATTTTTGAAATAATTGACCTTGATTCCCAGTTTGTATTTGCTGTTTTATTTGTATTAATATTTTTAACAATAATACTGATTTCAATAATACCGGTTAATTTCCCCTCTGTTTCCAAATAGATAATATTTTTTGCCGGAATGTCAATATTACATAATACATCCCATATTCCTTTACCGGCATCAAATGCAACACAATCTGTTGAAAAATCATCTGCAAATAAGATAAATGGAATTAAAAATATTAAGAAAAAATAAATTACTTTCATTAATTACCTCAATTGTTCATAATAATTAATTAATTTATATTCACCATAACTAAATCTATCAACAAATCTGAAATTATATCCTAAAGAGTAATAATACCAAATAACAAAAGGTTTACTGTCAAGGTCAAATGGATGTTCCTCAATTTCATCTGGTTTTCCGTATAAAATATAGATTCTGCCAAAGTCCGTTTTATATCCCTTTTTTGAATAGTTTGAATAATATCTATTTGTATATTGGTATCTTTTAAGAAAATCACTGTAAATGATATGTCCGCTTAAAACAGGATTTTCTTTTGCCTTATTCCAGAATTCAGTCCATAATTTTTCTCTTTCTTCAGCTTTTGCATTTCTTAGAATATTAACCTGTGTTCCTACTGCAAAATAGGCAAGAGCATTAAGAATATCATTATACTCTCTGTTAGAATATATAAAGGAAAAATCAATATAGAAATCAGTTGAAACAGAAGATATTTTCTTTTTATTTTCCAGTAATGTAACTGTTAATGTATATTTAGCTACATCAATATTTGCAGAAATATTAAATGTATCAGATTTAATATTCTTTAAATCAAATGTTTTTGAATAGAAGTTTTTATTTTTATTAAATATTTTTATATAGATTTGATAATTTTCTTTATTGATAATAGAATAATCCACAGAAAAAGAAATTGAATCAGCATTGAGAAAATGCCATTTATTATCATCAATTGATTTAATTTTTTTAATATAGGATTTATTTTCTTTAGAATAAGGCATAATGATATCAGAATCAAATGAAATTGAATTTGCACTTTGTATATCATAAACAACAATTCTCATGGAAGAATAGTTACTGTCTGTATCAAATGATTTAGTAATATTGAATACACTGTCACTTGTTGTTTTATTATAATTATCAAGGATTAATGAAGTGTCAATGAAGATTGTCTTTATAGGATTGTTTTTCCTATCAGAAAATGAATATTGAATATTTAGAAGAGATGTAAACTTATTATCCTCCTTTTTGAAAATCAGGGAGTTTATTGGTATTAAAATATCAACTGTTTCTATTATCTCTAAATTGGAATCAATCTCTGATGAAACAGAAAATGTAACATCTGCAAGATTGATCGCTGATATATTAAGTGCTAAAAGCAATAAAATTAGAAAAATAAATTTTGTCATAATATCAATGCCTCCGCAATTTTTATTCCATTAAGTGCAGCACCGACCCTTAGATTATCGGCAGTTACAATCATGTGAATTATTTTATTATTAAATTTATCATATCTTAGCCTACTTATATAAACATAATCACTACCATAGACCTTAATATTATTAGTTTCTCCTACTAATCTAATACTTTTTTTATGTTTTTTCAATACCTGTTTAATTTTTTCTACTTCCACTTTGTTATTAAACTCAATAGTAATTGCTTCAGTATGTACATTTTCAACAGGTACTCTCATTGTTGTTGCAGAAATATCAAGATTATTTGTATTTAAAATCTTGCGAGTTTCATTAATAATCTTTAATTCTTCATCGCAATATCCAAATGAATCTATTTCACCAATATGCTGAATAATATTATTAAAGAAAATTGGTTCATTAAATGTATCAATATCATTCCGCTGCTTTTTTAGGGTTTTTAGCATTGTTTTACCTGCTCCTGAAATTGCCTGAGCCGATACTACATTTATCCTTTTAATACTATAGATATCCCTGATTGCATTTAAAACAATAACAAGTTGAATAGTAGAGCAATTAGGGTTTGAAATGATCTTATCATATTTTGATAAAGAGTGAATATTGACTTCCGGAACAATAAGAGGGATATTATTATCCATTCTGAAAGCAGAAGAATTGTCAATGCACACGGTGTCTTTAGATACTGCTAATGGAACAAATTTGCTATTATTAATACTACCTGCTGAAAAAAATGCAATATCAATATCATAAAAGAGTTTTTCATTAAATTGAACTGTTTTGTATTCTTTTCCATTTACTGTGAGAATTGTATTTTCACTTTCAGGAGAGGAAATTAAACAAATATCCTTGAATGGAAAGTTCCTTTCCTCAATAAGTTTAAGAAATGTGCGTCCTACAAGACCAGTTGCACCAATTACAGCAATATTAACCATTTTACCCCAGATCAAAGGTTTCAGAAAATTTCATAATTAATTTATTCATAATTGATTTCCCGGAAATTATTGTTAAAGAGAATTCATTAAAGAATATTGCTTCAATCTCATTTGCATATTTATTTGTTATTTTAAGTATTTTATTATTGATATCCAAATTATTGTTTAAACCAATTCCAATAATGGAAATAGCAGCAATATCATTATTAACTTTTACTGACTCAGTGATTTCTTCTAGTGCGGTGAGTGTTTTATTTATATTATTCCTATCAATAATAAATGTAATTGAATCCTGATTCTTATTTATAAAAAATTTAATTTTTATATTTTGTGAATACATTTTATCATGTAATGTATTTATATTAATTTTTGTTTTTAGTGAAATTGCCGTTAGATTTTCTTTATGGGAAATACCTCTAACAATAAAACCTTCCATTGAATTGCCATCAGATATCATAGTACCTTCTCCTTCATTAAAAGATGATTTCACTCTAAGTTTAATATTGAATTTTTCGGCTAATGCCACGGAGCGTGGATGAAGAACCGCAGATCCAAGTGATGCCATTTCAAGCATCTCACTATATGAGATTTCTTTAATGTTTTTTGCATTTGGTACAATGCGAGGGTCAGCAGTAAGTACGCTATCAACATCAGTATATATTTCACATTCATCAGCATTTAGAAAAGCAGCAATAGCTACAGCAGTTGTATCTGAACCGCCTCGTCCAAGTGTTGTAATTTCCTTTTTTTCTGAAATGCCCTGAAAACCGGCAATAACAGGAACAATCCCATTTTTGACTGCATCTTTTAATCTATTTCCACGGATTTCAATAATGCGAGCATTATTATGATTGTCATCTGTAATAATTCCTACCTGAGATCCTGTGAATGAATATGATTTAATATTGAATGAATTGAGAGCCATAGAAAAAAGTGACATTGATATTCTTTCTCCTGTTGTTAAAAGCATATCAAGTTCGCGGGTTTCCGGATCATCACATATCTGCGAAGCCATTGTCAATAGATTGTCGGTTGTAGAACTCATTGCTGATACAATAACAACAATACTATCTCCCTTATCAATATCTTTTCTTATTTGCTTTGCAAGATGTGTTATATGAGCGGAGGTAGCAAGTGAAGTTCCTCCGAATTTTTTCACTATTAATGCCATCAGATTCCTGCCTTATACATTTTTTTAATTCCTCTTCTAATCTCTTTTTCAGATAATGTAACAGAAAATCTTATATATGAATCTCCTTTTTTGCCGAAACCTATTCCCGGTGCAGTAATGATTCCGGCTTTCTTCATAAGGTATTTTGAGAATTCCATTGATTTCATATTGTTTTTGGTTTTTGTAAATATATAGAAGGTTGCTTTCGGTTCATTAAATTCAAATCCCATATCATATAATGCATTGCTTAATATATCAATTCTTGAACTAATTCTATTATTCAATGTTTGTATATGTTTGTTACTGTTTTTTAATGCTTTTATTGCAGCAAATTGGATTGCATTGAAAACGCCTGAATCAGTATTCATCTTAATTTTTTTTAATCCATCAATAAGAGTACTATTCCCAACTGCAAATCCGATTCTCCAGCCTGCCATATTAAATGTTTTGGAAAAAGAATGGAATTCAAGGGATAATTGTTTTCTTTTATCTGCCTGAAGTAGTGAAGGCGGTAATGTTTTGTTATGATGAATATCAGTATAAACGGCATCATTAATAATGATAAGATTATATTTCTTCGCTAAATCAACACATTTCTTGTAAAACAATAAAGATACTATTGCTCCTGTTGGATTATTTGGATAATTGAGAAACAATATTTTAGTTTTTTTATTAATTCTTTTCTCAATATCGGAAATAGATGGAATAAATTGATTCTCAAACCTAATATCAAATTCATCAATTTTACCACCCCAGAGAGATGTTTGAACCCTATAAACAGGATAGGAAATTGCAGGTATAAGCACCCGATCATTTGTATTTATAAGTGATTGCAGTGAATGAGCTATACCTTCCTTTGAGCCAATTAGTACAATGATTTCCTTTTCAGGATTGAGTTTTACGCCAAATCTTTTATAAAAATGTTCCGCAATTGCTTTTCTTAATTGATACATACCTGAATATGATGGATAACTATGATTTTTCGGATTTTTCATTTTTTTAATTGCTTCATTAACAATAAAATCCGGGGTTGGCAGATCAGGATCACCAATGCCAAAATCAACAGGATTATGCAATTTTGATTTCAAGATGTCAATTTCATTAAATATATATGGAGGGATTTTGTCTATGCGGGAAGCTGATCTCATAATTCACCTTTCAGTACATCAGTCATTTCAAATAATCCCTTTTTCTTATTTTTTATAAATCTTATTGCTTTAATAACTCCATCAGAAAATGCTTTTCTTGAATGTGCCGTATGTTTTAACTCAATTGTTTCAAAATCATTAGATATGATAATATTATGAATGCCGCTATAATTTCCTGCCCTTATTGCATGTATCCTCACACTATTATCCCGTGGAAATTCAGCTGTTCCTGATTTCTTGATATTTCTTTTGCCGATATGTGCAATTTTATTTGCTAATGTGATTGCTGTGCCGCTTGGTGCATCCTTTTTCAGTTTATGATGATACTCAATTATTTCAATATCTCTACTAGAATCATTTAAAATATTCTTTATGCTACCCAAAATATTGAGAATTGTATTTATACCGGTTGACATATTTGTTGAATAAATAATTGGAATTGATTTTGAGTATTCCTGCATAAGTTTCATATCCAAGGGCTTTAATCCTGTTGTGCCTGAAATGAATTTTATTTTGTTTTTATAAGCATATTTAAGTATCTTTCTAAAGCCCTTTGGGGAAGAGAAATCAATAATTGTGTTCATTTTGTATTTTGAATGATTATTTATTGTAAGTATTGGTATTTTCCATTCATCAATATTCATCACAAGCCCCAAATCGGCATTTAGGTATAATGAATCTTTATATTCAAATGCCTCCGTAACAGCCATATCGTCCTGTTGGAGAATAGAAAGGGCTATGAGTTTGCCCATTCTACCGCCGGCACCATTAATCCCGATTAATTCCATATATATAATATATTACATAATATATGTTAAGTCAATAGAATATAATAATAACAAATTAAATTTATTATATTATTACCATAAAAAAAATGCCACACTATCAGACATGAAGATACTCTATAAACGAAAGAAGATAACGAAACAACAAGAAGAATATTTTCTGCTCAATATGTTTGGCTTTCAACTTTCAAAAGTGTCAATCAATTGCCCAACCATATAAATTTATAATATCCAATATATTATAATTTAACAAAAATTGCTATTGACAAACATTAAAAATAGGT
>CBDUZN010000059.1:0-11078 GCA_965371715.1 uncultured bacterium
GGTGAATTGCCTTATGAAATTTAATCCCATACACAACATTCTTGACAAGTCTCATGTTTCTATTATGTCTTAAGCTTTTATATGTTAGTATATTATGTAAATGTTCCTATTATGTCTTAAGCTTTTATATGTTAGTATATTATGTAAATGTTCTTCCTATGTCTTGAACTTTACATAATATACCTTATCGGACTACAACCATATCTCTATTCAATGGTCTTTAGACTAGTATTCCTATCCTTTGATTGCATCAAAACCTCTATTGCTCCACTAAGCATATTTCTATACAAATAGGCTTTTTTTGAATATTCAGTATTAGGAAATCTATAAATAACATTTTTATAGTACTTATCTGCATTTGCAATATCCATTGTCATTTCATATACACTTGCCATTGTAAGATATGCTTCAGGCAAAAGATATGTTCCATAATATTTTTCTTCAAATATTTTTAAATATATTAAAGCACTATCTGGTTTATTTTTAGCAATATATGCTTTCCCCAAATCAATATATGCATTTGCCGTGAGAATCTCATTTTTACTATTTGATTTAATGAATTTCTCAAGATACTTAACAACATTATCTAAATCACCCATATAGAAATATGAAAGTCCTTTATAATAATCCGCTTTTCTTGATGAAGATGTGCCATAGTATGATTTTTGCACCTTATCAAATGCATCAATAGCATCTTCATAGTTCCCTGAAAGGAATATTTGTGTAGCAGAATAGAATTCCTGTCCTGCCTTAATCCCCTTGTCTTTCTGACTATTAACAAAATAATTTATTCCCAAAATGATTGCTATTAATGCTGTAAGAATAATAACATATTTCTGCCAATTATGCTTAACATCATCAAAAAGACCATATACAAATTCTGCGAATCTATCCCTCTTAATTTCTTGTTTCTTCATTTTAACTTTCTTAATTATAGGCATTATTACTCCTTTTTTGTTTTAACTGCCCTCGGCAAGGATCGAACTTGCGGCCCTCGGTTTAGGAAACCGATGCTCTATCCACTGAGCTACGAGGGCTCAACAGAGTGTATTATATATATTATCATATAATTTTCAATAGCTTATGTATTATTAATGAGTAATGCGTTTAGTTGCCATAAAGGATAGAAATGTTTGTAATGTACTTATTGTATTGGTATTTTCTTCTATATAGAATTGATTCACAGAATCAATAATATATCTTTGGTTTAATAATGAACTATTCCTAAATTCAGATGAGTTAATTGAATTGTGAATATATTCCTTTATATCAGGAATTCTATAAAATTCACAAGTGTCTTTTGTACTGTATGAATTTGATTTTGAAGGATATAATGATTTCATTAAGAATCTTTTTACATCGGAAAAAGGCAAGTTTGAGTTTTTTTTAATTAGTGGATACATAGACAAAATATTGGTATTTGCCTTAATATGTTTACTACTAACACTCAAAGTATTTTTCTGGAAATTGGCTATTATTGGTGCCTGTAAAAAAGGAATACAACTATATATATACTTATCCATAAATGATTGTTCCCTTGCCCAATGATTGGAATAAATATATTTAAAAAAGATATAATCAATAGGATGATTCAAATAGGTATTTTCTCTAAATTCTTCCAATGCATTTCTAAATGAATTAAATGCTTTTTCTTCTGCAAACATTTGAATATCCATATTGAATATCATTGGTAGTGATTTAGCAATTAAATTGTAAATAATTCTTGGATTATTCATACCGAATCTACTAAAAAGTCTCCATTTAACAAAAAATCTTTTACTGTAAAATTCTCCAAAAGCACCATCAATGATAAATTGGTTTTTAAAGTTTATTGATTCATAATTATATAGATATGGAATCCTGTGAATTGAAAGAGTAAAAGGATTATATGATAAATAATGTTCAATTTTCTCAACTAATCCGGATTTATCATAATTATCAAATAAATAATGATTTATATTGCAAGCATTTGAAATTTCCATTGCAATTGATGAATCTAATTCATTCTTACAACCAAATGTAAATGTCTGAAAATGAATATTGTTTTTCAAAAGGATAGACATAATATACCTTGAATCAAATCCTCCGGACAATGCCAATAAAATATGATTTTCTGAAATAGATTTAAAAAGATCTATTAATGAGTGATTAAGTGATATTTTATCATTTGTTCTCATAAGTTTTTTTATTTTATCATATTTTTTCAAATAGAATCCATTACTATTAATTATCAGTTCTTCATCATACATCAATTTCTGTATGTTTTTAATTTCAGTGCTATTGTTTAAATTTGAACTTAGTATATATAATGAACCAATATTTGCAATGTCAGGTAAATTAATACCAATTTGCTCAGATATATCACTAATTCTAGTAGAAAAGAATATTCCAATATTTGTTCTATAATAATATAATGTTCTTGTTCCAGTTGGATCATTTATCAATCTCAATGTCTTATTTTTTATTATCAAAAGAGAGTAATGTCCATAATCAGGGAAACAATTTTCTTTTATGCATTCTTCCCATTCATTTTTCTTTGCTATCCTTAATTTTTCTTTTTTATAAATTAATCCAATGCCTGCAACAATCCAAAATGTATTATCAAATTTCCCATAATATAAATTTTTATTTGATGTTGAGGCATAAATATCAGCATAATCATTGATAAGCACAGATTTGAAATTATTATTGTTCACATTACTTATTTTCGGCCTTGATTCATTGTTTAATGCAAAATATCCAAAATAATTAGAAATCATTTCTCCTATTTAATAAATATTAACATTTATGTTAAATCTTCTGCCCTTATTGGTTTATATGCATTTTTATTTTTCTTGAATTTCTTTCCTGCAAAATACTCATATTTTGCTGCTGTAAGTCCCATCTGTGGTCTTAAAAGAACTGTATTATTGATACTTAGTGTATCACCTTCTTTAATTTCACTATTAGTATAAATGGATTTCCTGATTTCTTTTTTAATGATTTCTTCCTGTCTAATTATCGGTTTTTTCCCAGTTCCAAGCATTAATAAAATATCTTTAATATTATTAATCATAATTAAAAAATTTTCAGGATTAAGTGACATTTTATGATCAGGTCCATTTAGCCCATTATCAAGTGTAAAATGCTTCTCTATTACTGATGCACCCATTGAAACAGCAATTGCAGGTGCTAAAAGCGATGTAGAGTGATCTGAAAAACCAATATTTACTCTGTATTTCTTTTTCAAAACAGCAATATGTTTCAAATTCAAATGCTCTATAGGGGCAGGATAAGCAGAAATACAATGCATTAAAATAAGTTTTTTATTAATTGAATAAATCGCCTTATATGCTTTATAAACTTCTTCATCATTTGCTGTTCCAAGAGATAGAATAATTGTTCTATTTGCTTTTGCAATCATTTTCAGAAAATAGTAATTATCAATTTCACCTGAACCAATTTTGAAACTCGGTATTTTCATTGAATAAAGGAATTTAAATGATTCAATATCATCCGGCGTTGATAAAAATATGATCCCTTGTTTTTTTGCAAACAGAATAAGTTTCCTGAAATCATCATAAGATAATTCATATTTTTTCAATTCATTAAACAGCTCTTTTGTCTTTTTATTTTTAATAAGTAAATTTTCAGTTTTATATGTTTGAAACTTAATAGCATCGGCACCAATAAGTTTTGCCTGCCTTATCATTTCCATTGCCAAATCAATATTACCATTATGATTAATACCTGCTTCTGCAATAATAAATGGTGTATCTTCCTTAATCTTCTTATCTTTTATTTTAACAATCATTTGCTAACCTCCTATATTGTTTTATTATATCTTTTTATCAAGAAGATTCAATAATAATAATACCATTTTTCTTCATCAACTTATTCCGTCTTAAATTTTTACTTATATGAAAACTTCAATTAATTATTTACTATTTCTCATTTACCGAATTCCCCTTTCAATACTGCCTTTGAGGAGTTTTTGGATGGGGACGGAGTTTGGAATTTTGGATTTATTTATTTGGTACAATATAAGTTAGCAAATAATTAATACTTATAATATGTGTGTAAATTAAATCCAAAAATCCAAACCCCGTCCCTTACTATAATTATTCCTGATTACTAATATATCAGTAAGTTAACAGTAGTTTCTGATGATATTTCTAAATGAATTATATATTAATTCTACTTGACATTATTTTTTATGATTGTATTTTATAATGATGCATATAATAGGTTCTGAGCGATTAATTGATTTTTCCACTTTAATGAAATATGAAAATGATTTTATTGAAAAGATTAGAAATAATGGATATATTTATACATTTAGTAATGGTAGATCTGCTATATACAACTTAATGAAAAAATTGAAATCAGTGAAAACAATTTTATTTCCTGATTTTTACTGCCCTTCAATGATTATTCCTATAAAAATAGCAAAAACACATATTATAACTTATAAGATAAATAGCAAATTTAAAGCAGTAAAATCGGACTTACTAAGAAACATAAAAAAATGCGATGCAGTTTTCATAACTGATTATTTTGGACAAAGAGATCATGTTATTTATGATATTGCTAAAAAATTCAATAAAATAATAATCATTGATAGAACACATTCATTATTATCCGATTTTGATAAATCCGGTGATTATGAGATATTGTCTTTAAGAAAGATATTTCCAGTACCTGATGGAGGAATAATTTTAAGTAAGAATAAATTAGCAATAAGTCCAAATAGACCAATTGAAAAGGCATACATGGAAAAATCATATTCAAAAATACTGAGATATATTTATGAAAAAGTAGATAATAGCTCAATAATTGAAGATTACTATGTGGAATTTTCACAATCATCTGAAAATAATTTGCTTATTTGTAATAAGGAAATATCCCCTTTATCACTCCATATAATCAATCATTATAATATTAATAATGCTAAAGGAAACAGAAAAAGAAACTATAAGCATTTATTAAAAAAATTGAGTGGAAATAGGAATATAATGGTTGCAATGGATGAAATGCCATTAGTTCCGCAATCAATGCCAGTGTATATCAAGAAAAGAAATAGTATAAAATCCGGTCTTCAAAAATATAATATATATATTCCTATATTGTGGCGATCAGATAAATCATTCTCAAAAGAATTGCTTAATATCCCAATTGATGATGAATATAGTATTAATGATATGAATAAAATATGTAAAATATTAAAGGATACTATTAATGCAAATTCTTAAGAATTGGGAACATATATTAATAAAGCATAGTATATACGATATTGAATTCACTTCTAAATATGCAAATTTGTATGGTCAGGCATTTATGTATCTTTATGAAAAAAATGATAATACTGCATTTCTTATTATTAATGAAAACAAGGTATATAATGATTTTGAAACTCCTTATGGGTATGGTAGTTTCTATACTAATAATTATGATAATGATTTTTTAAATGAATTTTACTTATGTTTCAAAAAAGAAACAAATAAAAGAGGTTTTATTGCAGGTATTATTAGATTTCATCCATTATATAATGTACCTGAAAATATTTTTAATACTATTAAAATAAAGGATATTGTTACTATTGATATTAGTAACTATGAAAACCAAATAAATTCATCCTGTAAAAATATGATAAGACGCGCTGAAAAAGAATCATTGAATATTTATGAATCAACATCAAAAAATGATATTAATGATTTCAGTGAATCATATAGTAAAATGATTAAAATTAAAGAATCTGATCCCCTACTGCTATTTAATAATGATTATTTTAAACAATTATTATCATTTGATGAGACAATTATGATAATATGTAGAGATAAAAAAAATATGTTTATTGGAGGCAGTATTTTTTTGATAACAAATAATGGCGTTTCATATTATCATTTATCCATTTTAAAGAATAGAAATATTCCAGGTATTTCAAATTATATTCTCATAAAAGGTATTGAAACTGCGAAGAAGAGAAATTCGCATACAATGATTTTGGGTGGTGGTTTAACAGATAATAAAAATGATCCATTATTAAAATTCAAATTATCATTTTCCAAAAAATCAAAACCATTCTATCTTGGTAAGATGATTATTGACAAAAATGAATATTCAAAGAGAATAGATAAATATGATAGTAAATATGATAAATACAAATCCTACTTTCTGAGGTATAGATACAATGATTAATTTATTAATAAATAGAGATGCGACAATAAGGGAAGCAATTGAAAAAATTAATAATAATGGAAAACAAATTGTATTTTGTATAAACAAAGATAAGAAAGTATTAGGCAGTATAACTGATGGTGATATCAGAAGGGCATTAATTATGGGATTAGATATGAATGATAATATTAATCAAGTTGTAAATAAAGATTTTAAGTATATTAAAAAAGCAGAAAAAGGAAAAATGCGTTTAATCATGGAGAAACATTCAATTAGGCATATCCCTCTTCTTAATGAAAACAATCATTTTATTAAACTCTATACTTATGAAGATATTCTTGGACAAATAAATAATGTACCTGTTCTTCTATTTGCTGGAGGAAAAGGAAAAAGGTTACATCCGGTAACAATAGAAACACCTAAACCATTACTTAGTATTGGCGGAAAACCCATTATTGAAATGATAGTTGACAGAATTATTAATTTAGGATTTATCAATATATATATTGCTTTACATTATAAATCAAATATGATTAAGAAAAGCATGGATTCTGCCTTTCCAGATTATTTTAATGAAAATAATTATATTATTGAAAAATATCCTAAAGGAACTGCTGGCAGTTTGAGTTATTTTATTGAGTCAGAATATGAGCATATTATCACACATAATAGTGATATTATTACAGATGTTAATATTAGAATGATGCTTGAAAATCATAAGAAAAACAATAATGATATTACTGTATGCCTTATACCATTTTCATACAAATTTCCATATGGATTTGTTAAGACCAAAAACAATAAGGTTATAAATATTGATGAAAAACCCGGATATAATGGTAATATTCTTTCCGGAATAAATATTTTTTCGAAAAATGTATTTAATTTATTTGAAAATAATGAGTTGAATATGAATGAATTGCTTGAAAAGGCAATCAAGCATAAGAAGAAAACCGGATACTATATACATAGCGGATTCTGGAGTGATATTGGTGAAATGAACATTTACAATGAAACAATAAATACATTTGGGGGAAAATGATGAAAAGAGTTCTTATTACAGGTTCTGAGGGTTTTATTGGTAGTCATCTCACCGGTTTATTATTAAAGAAATATAAAGTAGATGCTCTTGTAAAATACAATTTTACATCTAATGATTTTAATCTTAAGTATATAAAGAATAAAAAAAATCTCAATATAATTCAGGGAGATATTGCGGATTATCAATTCTTGCAGCGGATTTCAAAAAAAGCGGATATCATAATCCATTTAGCAGCACTTATTGGTATCCCCTACTCATATAATGCCGTAGGTTCCTATGTAAGCAGTAATATTACAGGTACAATGAATATGCTTGAATGTGTAAGACATCATAAAAATGACCATCTAATTCTATTATCAAGCAGCGAAATATATGGTTCTGCCGAATATACACCTATGGATGAAAATCATCCTAAGAATCCTTCATCGCCTTATGCCGCAAGCAAATTATCTGCTGATATGCTTGCATTTTCATATATCAAATCATTTAAATTACCAATAACAATTATAAGACCTTTTAATACTTATGGTCCAAGACAATCACTTAGGGCTGTTATTCCTACAATAATTATGCAGGCAATTAATGGTAATAAGATTGAAATTGGTACAGTTGACACTATTAGAGATTTTAATTATATTAATGATATTGTTAAAGGCATTGAAAAAACAATACTTAATAATAATTGTTTAGGGGAAACATTTAATCTTTGTTCAAATAAAGCATTTGAAATTAATGAAATTATATCAATTGTTGAACAAATATCAGAAAAGAAGCTGAATATTGTTTCATCTAAAAAAAGAACAAGACCACCTAATAGTGAGGTTAATATACTTCTTGGAGATAATAGAAAGGCAAAATCCATTATTAATTATAAACCATTAACTAACATTTATAATGGACTTTCTAAAACATATAAATGGTTTGAAAAACATAAAAACGAATTTAATAATTGCGATAAATATCAGATTTAAAAACAGAGGGGACTGATGGTCGCGGACACTTACAGAACTTTCTTGAAGAATGAGTATTTATTATATGCTCTTGCTTTTTCTTTTTTCTCTAGTGTACCAAATACTAGAGTACCAGTCACTGTCTTATTCCCTACTTTCGCTTATCCCTAATAGTTCAAAGCATTTCGTATTATCATTAAACAGATAATGTGAAATAGCCGGCAATATTGTCATTGCTCCCCTATTCATTATATTAAAATAAAGATTTTCTGAATATTTCTCTGCATTAATAAGTAGATATGTACTTAATAAAGCATATTTTCTATTTATAACTATTGATGATGGATAATTAAGAAAAGCACTTAAAATGATTTTACTATTTTCCAAATCATCATACCACTTATCAAGAAAGGCAATTTCATTCTCATCTGGTTTAATAATCGGTAATTCCATGATTGGCAAATAATAATTACTAATTTGTGGTACTGATTCTGATATTATTGATAGAATTTCTTTTTCTGGTATTCTGGTTGAAACAGAAATAATTATATTACCGGGAAAAAATATTTTTTTCTTCAATATATTTAATTCCCCATTAGTGAGATACATAGCATCATCCGATGCATTAATCCGACTATTCAGATAATTATTTTTTAGGATACTATCTAAAGCAGGAAATGATTCTGCATACTTATTAAATCGATTAACTATTGTTCTATCATATTTATTTATATTAGTATTAAATACATTAAATAGTGTATTTATTGCATTGTTAATAAATAGATTGTCAAATACACCTGTAAATATTCTTATATCAGATAATGTTGAATAAGGCATAATAAACCATTTGTCTGTTCTTTTTGAAATCTCATTAAATACTATATCAGAAGCAAATGATTTGGAATAAAAATATTCATTTTGAAGGACATTTTTGATAAGTATAGAAATTTCAGTAGCATAGTTAGTGGAATTTCTGTATAATACAGTTATTCCATTCTTAAATATGGTTTCGGAAACATTATATTCAGGTAAATATTCCTTTTCATTATTAAATATACATGATGTTTTTTTGTTAATCATTATTTTAAACTCATTAAAATTGACTTTCTCTGCTTTATCTTTCATTCCTAATAAGTAATTGGTATTCCCTTCATAAAGAAGACATGGTACAAAAATGGTCTGAAAGTAAACATCATGTAATGCATTGTTATAAAACATAATCATTTCATTTTTTATTAATTGAAAATCATTATGTGAAACAACCGTACTTATAGGTTTATTACTCATAATAATAGCATAATCATTAAGATAACGAATTTCAGCACTACTATTTGTTTTTAAGAGAAAATAGTAAAAATATAATACATCTGTAATACAATAAATATCTTTTATATTGAAATCATAAAAATACACTTCATTTTCTATATTTGTAATATTAAATTTTCCCATTAATAAAGGAATATTGCTGGAAATATTAGTTTTGATTATTTGGGGATACTTACTGATTATTTCAAAAAAAATCTTTTTATCAGTTGATGATTTTACACTTATGCTCTTAATATTAAAATAATTAAATGCAATACCTGAAAACCGCATCCTCATTTTCAATGCTTTGTCCATTTCATTTGCAGGTATATATGGAACAGCAGATTGATTCTCATAAAGACCGTTATTCAATATTTCCAAAAGTAAATCATCAGCAGTACCTGTTTCCAAATAGTAATTTACAGATGAATAAAGAGGCATAATTGTGTAATCACTATTCCCTTTAATACTGATTTGATCGGACATATGACTTATTATACCTGATATTTGAGAATATGCATTGTAATATCCGGCATCAATCATTATTGATACAAAATCATAAGGTTCATTGTTTTCTTGATAAATAAAATTAATATCATTATCTAATGTGGTATTACCTGATATATTAAGAAATAAAACTGCAGAAATAAATTGAATTATAATAAATATTTTCATAATTTCATTAAATCGGAGTGACTGGACTTGAACCAGCGACCCCCTGGTCCCGAACCAGGTGCGCTACCACTGCGCTACACTCCGATATTAAGAACTAAATCCGTTTTTTCCTATTAGTGGAACAAATCTACAGCCATCATAATCTGTAATCGTGATTTTGCCATCTTTTTTTTCCACTTTTTTTAGAAATTGATGATTAATATTGCCAACAGGTATAATCATTATACCATTATCACTTAATTGGTCAACAAGGATTTGTGGGACTTCCGGACTTGCAGCTGTAACAATTATTCTATCAAATGGTTCATACTGTGAAGCGCCAATTGTACCATCACCATGTATAAAAAATACATTTTTTATATTATGTTTTTTAATATTATTTTGTGCTTCAATACGCAGTTCTCTTATGCGTTCCATTGTATAGATCCTTTTAACAAGATATGAAAGTATTGCTGCCTGATAACCAGATCCGGTTCCTACTTCTAAAACAATATTATCCTTTTCCGGATTCAACAACTGAGTCATTACTGCTACAATATATGGCTGAGATATTGTTTGCTTATATCCAATTGGTAATGGAGAATCATTGTATGCCATATTCTTAAGATTTTCCGGAACAAAAAGTTCTCTCTTCACTCTTCTGAATGCTTTAATTACATATTCATTTGTAATTCCCCGCGACTTTAATTGGTTATCAATCATTTCTATTCTTAAATTATCATAAAACATTTTCTATTTCCTTAATTGTTTTCATTGCATCTTGATCTGTAAGATTAGTATGAAGTGGTGTTATGCTCACATAATTATTGCCAATTGCATCAAAATCGGTACCTTTTCTTTTTTCATATGTTGGTTCAGTACCACCAATCCAATAGTATTTCTTTCCTCGTGGATCTATTTTTTCAATAAGTATATCCGAATATACCCTTGAACCCAATTCCGTTACTTTT
>CBDUZN010000060.1:0-10721 GCA_965371715.1 uncultured bacterium
ACTCTCATAATATTTCAGCATTTTAAAATAAAAAAAACAGGCATTTTTTAAATGCCTGTTTTTTTATTCTTTATTTTAATTCTAATTTAATTTCTTAGGGAAAAATTCACAGGAAATGTTACATATGCTCTTACTGCTATATCTCTTGACATTGCAGGTACAAAAGTCATTTGGTATGCTGCATTAACTGCTGATTCATCAAGAAGAGGATGTACGCTTTTAATTACCTTTACAAGAGAAACAGAACCATCCTTTTCAACAATCAATTCCAGAAACACCGTTCCCTCTATTCCTAATTGCCTTGCTGCATCAGGATATTCAGGGTCAAGTTTCACTAACACTTTTGGAGCATTTTCATATATTCTATAGATTTCACCTTCATGTTCGGTAAGAGATGGATCTTCAAAGGTTGTTTCAAATTCTATATCTTCTGTTACTTCCGAATCATCTTTTGTTTCCGTAATTTTCTTTGGTAATTTTGGTTTCTCAATATTCTTAGGTTCCTTTGGTTGATTCAGCATTTCATCAGGCAATTTTTCCATAATTGTCTCTTTTGTTTTTGCACTCATTCTATATGGATTAGGTTTAAACTTAGGTATAACTTGAAATAGAACAATAAACAAAATCAATGTTGCTAACATAGATGATTTTAACAATGTTGGGTATTTTTTCTTAACATTATTTTTATCTTCCATAATTCACCTCTATTTGATATCGCTAATTACTCGAGCTGCTAATGAGACTCTCAAAGTATTTGCTTTTATTAATTGACCAAAAATGTCATTGGATATCCAGTATGGCGTGTCTTTATCTGCCATTATTGAAACAATTACATTTGGATTGATACGCTTTTTAAGTTGCATAATATCCTTTACTTTTCCAATAGGAACAATTCTGTCATCAATGCTGACAACACCATTTTCACCTTTATAGCCAACCCAGATATGAGCAATATGTTTTATTGATATTTTCTTTGCAGCCATTGCTTCCGGTAATTCAACTTTAAGTCCCTGCTCTGCTTTAAAAACAGTGGAAACCATAAAAAATATAAGAAGCAAAAATACAATGTCAGATACAGACGCAGTATTTATTTCTGCTTTTTCTTTTTCTATTCTTTCAAATTTCATTGCTACTCCTAATCTTCGTCATCTTCTGCAGGAGACAAAGATATTCTTTCTGTTCTTCCGGTTTTTTCAAAAGCGATTTTCAATTGATCAAAGACCCTAATCATGTATTCGTATTTAGCAAGTCGTGTTGGTATAATAGAGAAAATCAATTTTTTCTCAACATCCATTTCCAATATTTCTATTGTTTTTTCGGATACATTTCTCCATTCTACCGGTTCAGTAATTTCAGTACCATCAACAAAATACGATGCTTTTACATTCCCAAATCTATCAATACGAACTTTGACTATTGTTTCACTTTTAACCTTAATTTCTTCTTTTGAATCTTCTGGTAGAACAATCTGAAGTCCCATTTCATTATTAAAAACAGTTGTTACCATAAAAAAGATGAGAAGAAGAAATACAATATCTCCCATAGATGCAGTTGGAATGTCAACACTAAGTTTTCTTTTCTTTTTAAACATCATTTTATTACTCCAAATTTCTATTCTTCAACAACTTCCATCTGTAAAAGTAAATCAACAATTCTATTTGAAGCATCTTCCATTGATCTGGTATAATTGTTAATCACTTCACTAAACACAACATGTGCCGCTGATGTGGGAATTGCTATTGAAAGACCTGTCATAGTAGTTATAAGTGCCTGTGATATACCACTTGCTACAAGCTTAGGTTCCACAGTACCTGCCAGTGCAATTGAATCAAATGCCGCTACCATTCCTGATACTGTACCTAGGAATCCTAACATAGGTGCAAGCTGAGTTACTGCTGCTAATGGTGCCATTCCTCTATCAAGAAATGCAAGTTCTTTAACTCCTGTTTTTGCAATTGCTTCCTCAAGAAGATCTTTGTTTTTACCAATGTATTGAAATTCCGTAAGAACGGCTTCCATTATTCTTCCTACAGGACTTGGGTTTTTAGAACAAAATTCAATTGCATGTTCTATCCCTTCGGTTTCAATAATATTTTGAAGTTTTTCAATAAATTTTTGCGGACTCTTATTCATTATTAGGAATGTAATTATTCTCTCAATAATAAATACAACAGAAATGAGAGCTGTTGCTAGCAGGAACCACATTGTCCAGCCACCTCTTTGGAAAAAATCTAACACATTTTCCTCCTGTTTTGATTATTAATGTCTTATTTTGTCAATTTATCATTTAATATTATAATCAAATAATACATAAATGTCAATACATATTAAGTGCTTGTCCAACGGAAATAAATCAAAGATGCAACTATAGCAAAAATTCCCGCAAGAAGTATCATACATGCTTCTAATGTTCCAACCTGCATTGTTTTTGCAATTAAAGGTAATAAATCATATGGTGTACTTGCTGCAAGAGCTGGAAAATAAACTGTTAATTTAATGATGTGAACTATTGATCCAATCAACATAAATGCAGTTCCAACCATTAATAATATCCATATACCTTTATGTCTGATCATTTTAAGTAATCTTTTAATAATTAATCCTGAAAAAAACAAAGCTGCCGCAAAAAGAATAATTCCTATTGTTAAAAGAATTTCAGCTGTAAACAATATTCTCATTTGGAACCTCCTTTATGAGGTTTCACAACTTTGTAAAATTTGTATGATCCAATAAGAGATAATAATCCTGATAAAACAAAGAATCCATAACTTATCCATGTTTGCATATCAGTCATTTTTAGATTACCAATAACCATAAGACTGTATGCCTGAATAATTGCATAGATAAGAATTCCAGACGGGGCAACCATGATAAATTGCCAATTCGTTTTTTTCATCAGAACCTGTTCATATCGTTTCGCAATAATACCAATAAAAACAAGGGCAAGCCAAAGAATTATTGCTCCTACAACTGTTAACATTGCCGATATCATTTTCCAATTAATAACATATTGGGGAATACCGGTTTGATTAACAATTTGTGAAAGTATCATTAATTTCATCATACTTCCTCCATTCACTCGGTTATTTTCTTATTAATTTTATCTATCATTTCTTTTGCATGCGAAGGACCAATTATCAAGGATGATGATTTAGATAATTTTTTAATAAACAATTCCACTGCTTTATTTGTCAAATTTTTAACATCCATTTTGGCTTCCCTAATCATATTGTTTATAATATCATCAGTAAAATCTTCAAGATACTCTTTTGCTATGGATTTTACTATATCAATTATCCCTGCATCTAATTTATAGTTTTTTGCTGCTTTTTCTGTAGTTTGCTTTTCCTCTGTTTTTTCATCTTCCTTTATTTCAGTCTTTTCCTTTACAAAACCGCCTTTTACGGCAATTTTCTTCCTTTCTTTCAACTTTACTTTGCTATTAATGGATTTTTCCTGTGATTTTGCCTCTTTAATGATAATGTTTTTTACACTATTTTCTGTCAGAATCCCATATACATCCTTATTATCAAAAATAAAAGTAATTTTCTTATTCTCTGTATAAAAAGCAATATTTTCAATATCTTGTATTTCAGCAGTTTCCATAGATTGCTTTAGTACAACTACTGTTTTTTTTATAGCTTCATTATCAGCTTTAATATCACCACTTTTCTCTACTGTTTCACCGGAATTACAAAAAACATAATCAGCAGAATATTGTTCTCTCAATTTATTCAGATTTTCTCCCATTACTAACCTACCTCTTGTTGAGTTTTAAAATTACATTCTGCACTTTCTGTTTTGCATCCTTTGCTCCGAATTCCTTTACTGCAAGCTTACATAATGTGTCAATTATTTCCTTGGAGTCCTTTTGGATTTCGTCTTTGCTTATAGATACCTGTATTGTACTTTTTAATTTGATATCATCTGTAATATCAAGAGCAAGTATAATTTTTTCCATATTACTTATACCTTCTTTAACTACATTAATCCACTTTGTTTTTTCTCCATCAATAGCAAATTCATTAATTAAAAAATTTATCTGTGAAATTTTTGCATTAAATAATTTTCTTTCCATTTCCGATAATTTATCTTCCTCTTCAATTGCATTAGCAGCATCAAGTAAATCCCCCATGTCTGACCCGGCAGCAATCTCATCAGGCACTTCAGATGGTTCTTCCTTAGGAATAACGACCTCTTTAGTTAATTCAATAAATTTACTGTAAAAATTTTGTTCATCCTGTGTCTCTGAAAAAATAAATGCTAAAAAGTCATTTTCCCTATTAATGATTATAATATTATCTTTTGATTTTATACAAATAAATTTTAGATTTGTTAGAGAAAGTTTATTAAATATGATTTCTCCTGCTGAGCCAAGAAACGCACCTGCATCATTGAGAAGCTGGTTTTCATTTCCCCAGGTTTCCATCACATCTCCGTCTTCTTTATTTAGAAGAACAACAGATTTTATTGCAAACTCCTTTTTAAGATTTTCAGCTATTTTAACAAATTCCATCTATTACTCCTCTTCTCTTGACAATAATTCTTTATGTTTCTTCTTTGCAAGCATTTTTCCCAATTCATCATTTGCTTTCTCATCGGATTTTTTATAAAGCATATCTTTTGATTTTTTAAAATATTCTTCTGTTAATACTTTTGTTATTGATTCATCAGAATTAATTTCTTCATTATTCAATTTTATCATACCCGAAATTGATTCAAATCCTTCCAAATTAAGTGCATCAATTATAAAGGAAAACCATTCATTTGTGTTTGTTCCTTTAACACTATAAATATCTAATATATTATTAAGCATTTTTCCAAAAGTCTTCCTTAATCTTTCTGATTTTGATTTATCAAAGAGTAAACCCTTTTCAATAAGCCATTCCAATGTTTGACAAACCACTAAAATAGGTAAATTGGAATCATGTATCAATTTGTTAATATCCCGTTTACCATCTATTAAACGAATCATTGTCCAATCGGATTTTCTTAATGCCACATTATCCTGCACACCATCTGCCCTTTTCTCCAGAATTGCAGTAAATGGAGGTAATTTTGTAATAAGAGCATCAAACTCGATTTTCCGTTTCTCAATATTATGAATCAACTCTATTGTTTCATTTTTCTTAATTGTATGTTCTTTAATTGTAATTTTGTCTTTATATTGTAAACTGCCTTTCTTTTCAATAGCTACATTATATATTGCTTCTATTCCGATAAGACCCTTAAATTCAGCATGTACAGGTATGCCTTCCTCAAAATATATTTCAGAATTTTCACCAGCTATATCCATATATAAAGCACCTGTCCTCTTTGAAGATGAAATCAAATTAATGATTTCTAAAGGATTGAATATTTCCAGATTTGCCGACAAGTCCATGTCATCTCCTCTTTACCCATTGTTCATCACAATATTTGTCTACCAGTTTTCTATACATTATATTATCTGACTTAAATGATAGTTCTTTCCATTCATAACTTAGAAAGTTAAAAAATGATTTATAAAAACTTTTACTTAAATCTTTTATATTATATACTATTTTATTAATATTTTCAATATTATTTATATTCATTTTCATTGAAAACACATTATCAAGATTTTCACTACAATTATTTACCAATATTGTTCCTTGCTGCATAAATCTGTCTTTTAAGAATGTCTGCGCACTACCAAGTATTTTTTCCCCATTTAATGTAATTTCATATAATGATGTTGAACTAAAACAATTTTCCGTATATGGGGTATCACTTCTATTTGAATTAACCTCCACATCTATTCCGGAATATTTAAATCCATTTACAAATGCATCTGAAAGCACCTTATATCGCTGGGAAAGATTATTACTGCTATTACTTAAAATATTTTTAAATGCATTATATGTTGATGAAAAAGAATAGGTCAAATCCCCACTATGAAGAACTGTTCTACCGCCTGTCATTCTTCTTGTAATAGAAATATGTTCATTCTCAATAAATTCAATATTACAACTCCGTACATATCTTTGATTATAACCTATTGTAAGACATGGTTCATTAAATACATAGAATCTAAATACTGGCTCTTCAATGTGAGTATATAAATACTCATCAAGAGCCATATTTTCAAAAACATTTAGATTCATAAATGGTAAATAATATGCTTTCATTAATATTAACCAAACATTGGTATTATCCAATCATATATGAGAAAGTAGAATCTTCCAATAAGAAGAGATACCCTTGCCATTACGGTATATCCAAATGATGCTCCAAATGCAATCATTATAAATGTTATTCCAATTCTAGATGTCCATCCAAGCACACCTTTATGTTCTTTTGAAAAATAGAAATAAAGAAGGGTTGTGATAACACCAATAATAATGATTATGTTATTTAATGATGCCATATTGAATCCAGTTATAGGTAATACCGTTGCCTGTATCTGAGGAATCAAGAAACCCTGAATATATCCGGTTACTCCAAGTCCTGCTCCTATACCTACCATAAAAGCAATTGACCATCTTGAAAGCCATGCAATTTTAGGAACCCATCTTGATAACATAATAAGTCCGAAAAATGCGGGAATTATTAAAACAAATTCTCCTTGATTTCTCATGGGTTCAATTAGCATTGGCTGAATAACATAAGCATAGGTATATATAAGCCAATAGCCTGCCGAGATTCCAACATAAAATGATTCTGCAAATTTATAGAAAGGATTATCTTTATAAAGAAATGAATATATACATAGCGTTAATCCAGCTGCTATCCAAATACCAATAGTTGTCATTTTATGCCTCCTTTTGCTTTATCCTTTTTTCTTTTATCAACAAAATAGGCAATATTACCAAAAATTATAAATAGTATTATAAGTAAATGTGCAAATGATTGTGCTGCCATTCCGGCAACAGCCATATCAGGTTTATCTACAAGTTTTTCATATTCTGCTGCGCCTTTCATTCCTCCTACAAGACCTTCAATTTGTCCTGATTGAAAAAAGAAATATGCATCAGGTGCGGATACTGCAGTAAGCGCTAATACAATGCGTTGATCAAATCTTGCTCCTGCATATTGTACCCATACTTGACCTGTAGCACCTGCTTCAAGTCCTACAAGTAGATCTATATCATTATAATTATGAATATTATTCATTATAGGATACTGATCAATCAAATCCCCTTTATAATCCGAATTGAAATATGTTCTTATTTCTCTTCCAATACCCACCATTTGTGCAACATAACCGGGTCTATATCCAAGATTAATGTAATCAATACCATATTCCTTATTATACTCAGCAGCAACCTTTTCTAATGCTTGCGTACCAAGAGGAGCACCCAATTGCCATTGAACAATTAAGATCGGATGTAGATTCTTCATAAAACAATGACTTAAAAGTGCTTCAAGATATGGTTGAAGTTCAGGCATAGATGCTGCATCATAATCAATAGATATCATCACATTCGCACCTTCCCGTAGATTATCAACTGCATCATAAGCCTTTTGTACCGGTTCACTGACCACAATAGGAAAAGCAGGTTTGAATATCAAGGGAATAATAACTACAATAGCAATTATTATATAAATAAATCTTCTGTCAATATTTGCTAATTTTTTTATTATATTCATTATTAGCCCCTTATGAAAGATAGCTTCTTTCAATACCTAAAATTATTCTAAGTGATACTCCAATTGCTCCAAGAGCAATACCAATAATAATACCTCTCTTAGCAGCCATTTGGGGAACCGACATGATCCATTCAGTAAAAATAGGGATTTTGGGGGATATCATTTCAGAAATCGGTACCCTGCCGAACATCACAATAATTGCAGTAATAAGTAATAGTGTTGCATCAAAATTCCTTGCCCTAAATGCTCTATAAGCTGCCGAAGCAATGAAAAATGCAAGAAGAGAGAACATTGTTGATTGTAATGGGATTATCATATTATCATACATATACATAAACTCTGAGCCGGTTAAAAATGCATTTCCAAAACGAATTGTACTGATAATTCCTACAATCACAATTAATATAAATCCAAAAAGAAGAACAATGGAATATTGCCAATGATTTTCTTTTCTCTTAATTTTATTTGTATGCAATCTTAATAAAGAATCTACACCAAGAAGCATTGTAAAACCAGCAATAATTGAATACCATCTTAATGATATTTCTTCAAAACTGCCAAATGGAGCATGTGGTATAAAGAATGCAATGATAATTATTGTTCCTGTAAAAAAACAGATTGCTAATGGAATACCTTTACCTTTGATCATTATTCCTCCTAAATTATCCTTACAAGCCATTCAAACATATCAGTAAAGAATCCTATTTTAAAACCATGTCCCAATAATCCAAGGATAAATCCAATGATCAGGACAGTAACAATAATAATCTTAATAAGATCTTCTGCAACAATAGATCCCAGCATCAATGGTTCTCTTTCAAGATAAACAGATGCTGCCATCATTTCTTCACCAATAAGTGTATAATCACATGCAGCTACAAAGAAAGGTAATTGTGCGGTCTCTGTTGTTCCCGCTATCTGAATAGCACCAATGGAATAGCCGGTTTCAGCCAAGATCAGTGATTCTGCGAAAAAGAGACCCTGCAAAAATATTGCACCCGGTTTTTCCCTCATCATCATACCATCAACACCTGCAGCATATCCGAATTGATCCTGTGTTATATACATTGTATCGTCTTTTCTATATGCATCAGGTCTTCCTGCTTCTGTGAATGCCTCTTTTACAACTTCCTGAGCCGTTGTCATTACAACCGGATCATAAGAAGGCACCATTATTCTTGTATCATATTCTGCTGCCTTTTTGGCAACCCTTCCAAGAATTGTAAGACCTGCAATTGTTGGAATATCAGTAACATAGCCAATGCCAAGAATATACATAATGGGTTTCCCCATTTCAGTTGACCGTCCTACCGCCTCTTCAACAGCATCAAGCCCTGCAATTTTTCTTATATAAAATGATTTGCCTTTTTTTGCCATTGTTATAAACCAGGCAAATGCCCCGACAATAAGAATAAGTACAATAAATGAATCAAATCTTTCTTTATTAAACCATTGTCCATACGCTTTTACAGGCAATGAATTATCTGTTTTTCTAATAATATTGTCCTTTTTAAATAAGGCATAATAGATATAATTTGTTCCTGTATTTACCGAATTATCGGTATAAACACCTCTCATAGGACCAACATCTGATGCAAGAATGGTATCATTACTATTATGAATTCTGTAAATATCTATTAAATATCCCATTAAAGAATCATTTGTGTCCCACTTTATTGTAATTGATGTACCATCATCATTTGGTGAATCATATACATTTAATGTCATTTCTGTATGCATGATTTGATTACTTACAATATCACCAGGTATCACATTTATAGAATCCATTAATTCCTGTGAAAATATCGTTAAAGAAAATACAGTTAAAATTAATAATAAATGCCGTTTCACGGCACCTCCTTATTTAAGAAATTATTCCAAGCCAATCACCCAAAAGGAATTGTATCCTGCCAATAAAGAGTGAAATTCGTGCCATAATTGTAGCACCAAAAGCAGCACCAAAGCCAATCATAATAAATGTTATACCTACTCTTGTTACCTTACCAATAATACCCTTATGCTCAACTGAGAAAAAGAAATATACAAGAGTTGATATAACACCTATAAGAATAATGATATTACCAATGGTAAATGCCTCGGGCATTGTGCCCTGAACCTGCTTAAATAGATTTTCAAATGATGATGGAACAGATATACCTACTCCTGTTCCCACAACAAATGCAATGGGAATTCGTGATAAATATTCCTTGCCCTTAAATAATCGTGAAAACATCAATAATCCAAGAACAAGCGGTACTATAACAAGGAAATCCTTATCATGAATAAGGGGATTCCATACCTTTGCAATAATTGTATTATGAAAATAAACAGAAAGGGTATATCCAATGGAAATACCCACTAAGATCTTTTCAGCAAATTTATAGAATATATTATCCTTATATAGAAATGAATAAATGGATAGAGTAAGAAGTGCTGCTATCCAAATCCAAAAACTTGTTGATATAGCCATATTACTTCTCCTTTTTCCGTTTAACGAAATAAACTATATTTCCAACAATAATAAATACAATATATGTTAAATGTCCCGATGATTGTGCATCCATACCAATAGATGCCTGATTCCTATCGTTTGATATATTGTTCTTGATTAATAATGCTTCATATTCGGCTGCACCCTTTAATCCGCCCATCATGCCATTTGCCTGACCGGAATTCAGATATGCATAATACTCTGCCATACTAACAGCAGTTGTACCAATAGCCATTGTCTGGTTATATCTGCCATTTGCATAAATGATCCATGAAAGAATAACTGCACTGCCTGCAAGGTCAACCATATAATCAATATCATTATATGAATTTACTCCTTCCATTATTGGGAGAGAATCCAAAGAAGTTCCATAGGCATCCGTATTGAATGTACTTCTAATGTCTTCTCCCATTTTAAGAATTACAGCACTAACTCCAGGAACAAATGCAAAAAGTGATATATCAGTACCCAATACCTTTATATTATCTGGGTTTGACTCATTCCATTCAACAATAGTATTTGCTATCATATCCTTAGCAAGTCCAACACCAGGGGGAGAAAGTCACATTAAAAAGACCCTGATATTTCTTGAAAAACAATGTGTAATTAATGCCTTGCC
>CBDUZN010000061.1:0-10657 GCA_965371715.1 uncultured bacterium
AGGCATAGAAGCACTTCTACATATTTCAAATGTTTCATGGGACAAGGAAAATATTAGTACTGAAGAGACATTTACAATTGGTAACAATATTGAAGCAAAAATAATTAATATTGATTCTGTAAAAAAGCGTATTTCACTTGGTATTAAGCAGATGGAGAAAGACCCAATGGATGAATTTGCTGTAGGACAAACTTTGGAAGGAAAAGTTTTTGATGTAAAAGATAAAACAATAGTTATTGATATTGATAGGGATTTCAAGGCAATTATTCCAAGGCGTCTTATTGCGAATGAAGAAAACATTGAAAATTACTACAAAAAAGATGATGTACATAATGTGAAAATCATTGAAGTTGACAAAACTAAAAGGCGTTTAATTGTAACAGATATGGCAGGAAAAGCAGCAAATGAAGTAATGGACGAAGCATCAGATGAAAAATCAGATGAGTAATCCTCCGAAATTTATTGTTATAACTGGTGGAGTAATCAGTGGTGTAGGGAAAGGTATTGCTACTGCATCAATAGGAAAGATCCTTCAACAGTACGGATTTTCAATAACTGCAATCAAAATTGATCCATATATCAATTTTGATGCAGGAACATTAAGACCTACTGAACATGGAGAGGTATGGGTTACCGATGATGGTGGCGAAATTGATCAGGATCTTGGTAATTATGAAAGATTTTTAGAGCAGCAATTTGGCAAAAAGAATAATATTACAACAGGACAAATATATTCTAAAGTTATTGAAAACGAGAGAAAAGGTAAATATCTTGGAGAAACTGTTCAATTTATTCCTCATATTCCAAATGAGATTAAAAGACGAATACTGGAATCATCAATTGATAAGGATTTTGTGCTTATTGAAATTGGCGGTACAATTGGTGATTATGAAAATATTCCATATTTATTCGCCTTAAAAAGTCTTGAGCGTGAAATCGGACATCAGAATATGAAGTATGTTATGATAACATATCTTCCAACTCCCAGTCATATTGGTGAAATGAAAACAAAACCAACACAGCAGGCAGTAAAACTTTTATCTGAACATGGCATATTCCCGGATTTTATTTTATGTCGCGCAAGAACAGCCCTTGATAGGGTTAGAAAAAAGAAAATAGAAGTGTATGCAAACATAAGAAGTGAGTATGTAATTTCTGCTCCTGATACAGACAATTTGTATAAAGTTCCTTTAAATTTTGAAAAAGATGATCTTGGAAAAAAGATTTTAAAGGAATTTAATGTTGTTCCAAAAATGAAAAAGAGTTGGAATAAATGGAAAACAATGGTTAATATTATTGATAATCCCGCGAAAACTATTGATGTAGCTATGGTGGGGAAATATCTTGACATAGGAAAATTTTCACTAAAGGATTCCTATATTTCTGTTAATCAGGCATTGGAGCATGCAGGAGCAAATAATGATGTTGGAGTAAATATTCACTGGATATCAGCACAGGATATAGAAAAGGGAAAAGTAAAAGAGCATGATCTGAAAAAGTTTTCAGGATTTATTGTTCCTGGTGGTTTTGGAAAGGAAGGTGTTGAAGGAAAAATTCGAGTTATTAAATATGCAAGAGAGAAAAAAATACCATATCTAGGACTCTGTTTTGGTATGCAGCTTGCAGTAGTTGAATTTGCCAGAAATGTTTGTAAAATGAAGGAAGCACATTCTACTGAAATTGATCCTAACACTAAATATCCTGTTATAAGTATTCTTGAATTGCAGAAAGAGATTTTGAAAAACGAAAGATATGGAGCCTCAATGCGACTTGGTGGATATGCAGCAATACTTGACAAAAACAGTATTGTTTATGATTTATATAAAAAAACAGGTAGAATTATAAAAGATAAAAAAATCATTGAAAAGCATAAGAATGATAAAAATAATTGCTTCAGATTAGGTGTTTTGAAAAAAAGTGATATAACTGTTATTGAAAGACATAGACATAGATATGAAATGAATCCGGAATTTGTTAAAGTTCTGAGTAAATGCGGATTAAAGTTTTCAGGATTTCATAGATTAACAGAACATGAAAAATTAATGGAGTATATTGAGATTCCTGATCATCCGTTTTTTGTTGCAACACAATCACATCCGGAATTTAAATCATCACTTTTTAATCCTTCACCTTTATTTTATGGATTTATAAAGGCAATTAAAAAATATAATTAGATTTTAAAATGGTCATCTATTTTGTACAGAAATGAAAGATTGTTGGATTCTAATCTTGATTTATAGATAAAATAGATGACCATCATCTGTTTATTAATTTATCAGTTAATAACTTGACTAATCATTAATCAAGTGATATATTATACTATATGTCAGAAAAACTTGGAACATTACTAATTAAGGCTGGTTTGATTAATGAAGAACAGTTAAATCTTGCATTAGAGAAGCAACAAGAGACATCTGGAAAACTTGGCTCCATACTTGTAGAGATGGAGTTTATCTCAGAAGAGAAACTGATCCAATTTTTATCAAAACAATTCAGAGTACAATCAATTGATCTAAATAATATAGTTGTTGATCCATCACTACTACAATCCATACCTCCAAAACTTGCAATAAAATACAATATATTTCCTGTAAGGAGAGAGGGGAGGAATTTGTATCTTGCAATGTCTAATCCTTCTGATGTTTTTGCACTTGAGGATATTAAATTTACTACCAATCTTAATATTATTCCTCTTGTTGCTCCTGATAAAATTATAGGTCAGTATATTGAAAAATATTTTGAATCCCAACAAATTCTGGATGAAGTTATTGATGATGATATAATTGATGAAGAAATTGAGATCATTAAAAAGGATGAGAATGAGGAAGCAGACGAGGGTGCAGGAGATCTTGCTGCAAGCGTGGATAGTGGTCCTGTTGTAAAAATGGTAAATAGTTTAATAACAAGAGCAGTTGAAACAATGGCAAGTGATTTACATATTGAACCTTATGACAGGGATTTAAGAATAAGATATAAAATTGATGGCGTTTTGCAGGCACTTAGTAAAACTAAAACTCCACCATGGAAATATAGAAAATCAATAGTATCAAGAATAAAGATTATGGCAAAAATGAAACTTCAGGAATCAAGATTACCTCAGGATGGTAGAATAAAAGTAAAGGTTCATGGAAAGCCAATTGATATTCGTGTTGCAACAGTTCCAACAATGTATGGTGAAAAAGTAGCAATGAGAATTCTTGATAGAGAAAAGGTTGAATTCAAATTTGATAAACTTGGATTTGATCCTGATATGGAAAAATATATTGAAAAGGCAATTAGGAATCCTGTTGGTATTGTTTTGATAACAGGACCTACTGGTTGTGGAAAAACAACAACTCTTTATACATGCGTTGAAAAAATTAATAATTCTGAAGTTAATATTACAACTGCCGAAGACCCTGTAGAATTCAGTATTTTGGGAGTTAATCAATTACAGGTAAATGAATCAGTGGGACTTACATTTGCTTCTGCCCTAAGAGCATATTTAAGGCAGGACCCTAATATTATTATGGTAGGTGAAATTAGAGACAAGGAAACCGCTGAAATTGCAATAAGGGCATCATTAACCGGACATCTTGTACTGTCATCGGTTCATACTAACTCAGCTTGTGGAACTGTTACAAGATTAGTTAATATGGGTGTTGAACCATTTCTTATTGCTTCAACAATGAATTTAATAGTATCACAAAGATTATTAAGAACAATATGTAGTAATTGTAAGGTTCAGGATATTATGAATAATGAAGAATTACTTGAAAAAGGACTTGATCCTAAAGAACTTGGCGGCAGTATGGTTTATAAAGGTGAGGGCTGTGATAAATGCGGACAGACTGGTTACAGGGGTATGGTTGGAATCTTTGAGACACTTGAAATTAGTAATAATGTGAGAAAGGCAATTCTTAGCAATAAATCTACTGATGAATTAAGAGATATTGCATTAAAAGATGAAGAAACATATTTTGTAACAATGAGAGAGGCAGCAATGAGAAAATTGAAATTGGGTATTATAGATGTGCTTGAGCTTGTTAAGGAAACAACTTTGAGGTAATTATGCAAACATTAGCAAACCTTCTTGTGATGTCAGGACTAATGAATAGAGATCAGGTAAAGAAGGTATTTGAGGCGCAGAAAAAAACCGGTGATCCTTTTATTAAAACAATGATAAATCTTGGATATTCATCTGAAGAAAAAGTTGCTAATTTTCTTGCAAAATATTTTAAAACCGAATTTATCCAAATTGATAAAGAAGATATTCCTATTCCTGTATTAAATCTTGTTTCTGAAGATATGGCAAATAAATATCAGTTGATTCCTTATAAAAAAGTTGGAAACATGCTTTTTATTGCAATGATTAATCCAGCAAATCTTAATGCTATTGATGATGTAAAATTTAAAACAGGACTTGATGTTATTCCTGTTGTAACCACTGAATCATCCCTAATGAGATCAATGGGAACATATAGGAAAGCACATACACAGGTCTCAGAATATGAAGATGAGGATGATCTTGATATTGATGTGGATTTGGAGGAGGATACAGAAGATGATGTGGATGATATTGAGATTGACTTTTTTGATGAAGATGATGATGATGATTTTGAAGTTGTAGGTGATGGTGCAGGTGAAGTAATAATTGGAGAAGCAAATCTTGCCAATGAAAAACCTGTTGTTAAAATTGTTAATTTCGTATTTACTAAGGCAGTTGATATGGAAGCAAGTGATATTCACATTGAACCATATGAAGGTCTATTAAGGATTCGTTTGAGAATTGATGGTGTTCTTCATGAATTGGTGAAACCACCACTTAGTATGATAACGGGTATAGTTTCAAGATTAAAATTATTAGCGGAATTGGATATCTCTATACATAATATTCCGCAGGATGGTAGAATAAGAATTAAGGTACGAAATAAAACAATTGATCTTCGAGTTTCCATTATCCCAACATTATTTGGAGAAAAAGTTGTAATGCGTCTTTTAGATAAATCATCATTGCAATTGGATATGGGAAAACTCGGATTTGAACCTGATAATCTTGAAAAATTCAAAAATGCAATACATGAACCATATGGTATTGTTTTAGTAACTGGACCAACAGGTAGTGGAAAATCAACAACACTATATTCTGCTTTATCATCTCTTAATACTGATGATGTTCAAATAATGACAGCAGAGGATCCTGTTGAATATAATTTATATGGGATTAACCAGACACAGATGCATAGTGGAATAGGACTTGATTTTGCAAGAGCTTTAAGAGCATTTTTAAGACAATCCCCCGATATTATTTTAGTTGGTGAAACACGAGATGCGGAAACAGCGGGTATATCAATAAGAGCTGCATTAACAGGACATCTTGTTGTATCAACAATTCACACAAATGATGCACCAAGTACAATAAATAGATTAATAGATATGGGAATTGAACCATTTCTTGTTTCGGCTGCTCTTAATCTTATTCAGGCGCAGCGTCTTTTAAGAAAGGTATGCTCAAAATGTAAAAAGCCAATTGTTTATGATGAACAAACATTAATCGGATATGAAATTCCTCCTGAAATGTTAAAGGGCTATGAGGTGTTTACAGCAGGTGATGGGTGTGAGATGTGCAATAATAAAGGTTATAAAGGACGACTTGCTGTAACTGAAGTAATGCCAATAACACCAAAGTTGAGAGAAATGATTCTCCATAGAGCTTCTACATCGGAATTGAGGATTCAGGCAAGAAAAGAAGGAATGAATACATTAAGAGATGATGGAATAGTAAAAATAAAGAAGGGTTTAACCACCCTTGAAGAAGTAATAAGAGAAACTGCTGTAATGGAATAATAGGAGGAAAAATGTTACCTTCAATAACAGAACTATTAAAAGAAATGATTCAAAAGGGAGCTTCTGATTTACATATTACACCTGGAATACCTCCAAGCATAAGAATTGATGGAGAAATTTCTCCAATGAATTATGATGTTTTAACCCCAAGGGATACAGAAGCATTAGCATATAGTATTTTGAATGATTCTCAAAAGAAGAAATTTGAAATGGAATGGGAATTAGATCTTTCTTTTGGAGTACCCAATCTTTCAAGATTCAGGGGAAACTGTTTTAAACAGAGAGGACATGTTGTAATGGTATTAAGGCAGATACCATTTGAAATAAAGAGTTTTAATGACTTGCAAATTCCTGCTGTATGTGCTAAATTTGCGGAAAGATCAAAAGGACTAATTCTGGTTACAGGTCCTACCGGTTGTGGTAAATCAACCTCTCTTGCAGCAATGATAGATAAAATAAATTCTGAGAGAAAATCACATATAATGACGGTTGAAGACCCAATTGAATTTTTATTTAAACATAAAAGATGTATTGTCAATCAAAGACAGATTGGTTCAGATACAAAATCATTTGGTAATGCTTTGAAGTATGTATTAAGACAGGACCCGGACATTGTTATGGTTGGTGAAATGAGGGATCTGGAAACAATGTCTGCTGCATTGTCAATTGCTGAAACAGGTCATTTAACATTTGCTACTCTTCATACAAACTCAGCAGCAGAATCAATTAACCGTATAATAGATGCTTTTCCTGAAGCACAGCAGGGTCAGATAAGGGCACAATTAGCTTTTATTATAATTGGAATTATGACACAAGTATTAATCCCAAAAATCAGAGGCGGCAGAGCAATGGCAATGGAGGTGCTTGCAGGATCACCGGCAATCAAAGCATTGATCAGGGATGATAAAGTGCATCAAATTTATTCTCTTATTCAGGCAGGTAAAAAATATGGAATGCAGACAATGAATCAATCGCTTTTTGATTTATACAAAGCAGGTCAAATAGATATGAAGAATATGATGTCTGCATCAAGGGATCCAAGTGAATTGGAGAGAATGATAAGTGATATGAGAGGTAGTACCGGAAGTTCAAAACCATAAAGGTGGTAAACAATGACAAATTTTAAATACAAGGGTAGAAATAAAGAGGGAAAGATTGTAGAGAATAAAATTGACTCAAAAAATATTAATGAAGCAAAATCAACATTAAAAGCACAAGGGCTTCAGATTATTTCAATAAACCGTGACTGGGCTTCAATGGAAATCAAATTTGGCACTGGTGTTGGAGTAAAAGATATAACATTATTTACCAGACAATTTGCAACAATGATATCTGCGGGTTTACCCTTACTGCAATGTATGAAAATTCTTCAGGATCAGACACTAAATAAATCATTTAAGGGTGTTCTGAAACAAATAATTAATGAAGTTGAAGGTGGCAGTACCTTAGCTGAAGCAATGAAAAAGCAGAAAGGTATATTTACAACTTTATATACAAATATGGTTCAGGCAGGTGAAGAGGGTGGTGCTCTTGATACAATTCTTGCGCGTTTAGCCGGCTTTATGGAAAAATCAGAAATACTTAACAGAAAAATCAAAGGTGCATTGGTATATCCTTCTGTTATTGTATTAGTAGCACTCATTGCCTCTGCGGTACTTTTAATATTTGTTATTCCGGTTTTTGCAGCAATGTTCACTTCTTTTGGAGGTGAATTACCATTACCAACAAAAATTGTAATGGGACTTAGTGATTTTCTTAGGGGAAACTTTGTTATAATTACAATAGTAATAATTGCATTTAGTATAGCATTCAATTTTTTCAAAAAAACGCCTCAGGGTACCATTATTATTGATAAGATTTCACTTAAATTACCTGTTTTTGGTAATTTGATTCAAAAAACAGCAATTGCTCGATTTACCAGAACACTTGCTACGCTAATGTCATCAGGTGTAAATATTATAAGTGCTCTTGAAACAACTGCAAAAACATCAGGAAATGCTGTTGTTGAAAGGGCAATAATGAAATCAAGGAGTTCTATCCAGGAAGGAGAATCCATTTCAAGTCCACTTTCAAAAGAGTCCATTTTTCCACCAATGGTTACACAGATGATAAAAATCGGAGAAGAAACAGGTGGTCTTGAAGAAATGCTTATTAAGGTTGCTGAATTTTATGATGAAGAGGTTGATGCAGCTGTTGACACATTAATGGCAGCAATGGAACCGATTGTTATTGTATTTATTGGTGTTGTTATTGGCGGAATGGTCATGGCTATGTATTTGCCAATGTTCCAGATGATTACAATTGTAATGTAATAAACGGAAATAAATGTTTTCATCAATGAAATTACGATTCAAATGGTATATAATTCTAAGAATAGTAATAGTAATATCTATTATGGGAACAGGGATTGCTACATTGATAAGGGGAATGACATTCAATTTTATTCCCATTATTATTATTATTGCAATGACTTTCTTAATGAATATTATTTTTATGATAATATTACGAAAAGGGAAACCACAAAGTCATAATTTATATGTTCAATTAATTTTTGATAATCTTCTGATATTTGCAATTATTTATTATACCGGTGGTAAGGATAGCGTATTCTCAATTCTCTATTTTATAAATATACTTGCAGGTGCATTTTTTATTATGTTAAGAGGTGGGGTTCTTTTGGCAGTACTATCAACTATGGGATATTCTTTACTTCTTTTAGGTGAATATTTTGGTTTTCTTATTTCGCCATTTGATGTATTATCAGCTGATAATATTGCTCTTGAAAACCTTCTTGTGCGAATTTATATAAATGCTTTGGGATACTTTTTGTTTGCAGCACTTGGTGGTTACCTTTCAGGGAAAATAAATATACAATTAAAACATTATAGATTACGGTTAAAGGATATTATAAATAATATAAAATCAGCTATTATAGTTATTGATGATGATTTAAGAATTGACGATTATAATGAAATGGCAAAAAACCTATTTCCTAATTTGCGTATGGATATGCAGATTAATGAAATTCATATACCTGAGCTATTGAATATAGAAAAGCAAAAATATATTCAATTTAATAGATTAGAGAAATTTTATGATATGAGGATTCAGAATCTTACTAATAGGGATTATAATAATTATATTTTGGTTATAAATGATATAACTGAATTAAAGAATTTTGAAAGAAAACTATTGGACAAGGAGCGACTTAGTGCTATTGGAGAACTTTCTGCATCCATTGCACATGAAATAAGGAATCCGCTTTCAAGTATAAAGGGTTCTATTGGCATTATTAGTGAAGAATTGCCAGATGATTACAAAGGTCACCCAATGTTCAAAATTGTTCTTGAAGAAGTAGAACGACTTAATAATCTTATAAATGAGTTTCTAAGATATTCAAGGGTTCTACCTGTGAATTCATGTAATTTTAATTTGCATAGATTGCTTTATGATATAAAATCATTATTGAAAATCAATTATCTTGATATTAATGGAATTGATGAAAATACAAAAATTATAAGTGATGAGGATAAACTGAAACAAGTATTAATAAATATAATTAAAAATGCAGAATATGCTGTTCAGGATATAGAGAATCCACAAATCACTGTTCAATATAAAAAAATATCTGAAAAAGAAGTGATTACAATTGAAGATAATGGAATAGGCATTAATTCAAAAATTATGGAAAAAATATTCCAGCCATTTAATAGTTCAAAGCCATTGGGCACAGGACTTGGACTTGCAATTGTTTATAAAATCATTAAGGATGAACTTAAGGGAGAAATTACGGTAGAATCGCAGCCTGGGAATACGATTTTCACAATTTTACTGGAGAGTAAATATGAATGAGTATCATTTACTTGTTGTTGATGATGAACTTAATAGATGTAAAATGCTTGATTATAAATTAAAAAAAGCGGGCTATAAGGTATCTTATACAACAAGCCCAGTTAAATCAATTGATATATTTAAGTCAGAGAATATTGATTTGGTTATTACTGATATTCGTATGGGAGAAATGGGGGGCATACAATTAATAAAGGAATTGAAAAATATTGATCCATTAATAAATGTTATACTTATCACTGCTTATGGAAAGGATATTAATCTTCTTCATAATGCTTTAAGATGCGGTGCATTTGAGTTTTTAGAAAAGATAGATGATATTGATGTTTTATTGAATATTATTGAGAAAGCAATACATGATAGAAAGATAAAGCAGAACTATACATTTTATAAGGAAAAATATGTTGAATCCAAAGAAAATATCTTAATTGGTAAAGATGAGAAAATTATAAATATTAAGGAAATTATAAAAAGTGTTGCCCCTACTGACTCAACTGTTCTAATAACAGGTGAAAGCGGCACAGGTAAGGAGATTGTTGCAAGAATGCTTCATAATCAAAGTACAAGAAGAAATGAGAATTTTGTAATTGTTAATTGTGCCGCAATAAATGAAAATCTGTTAGAAAGTGAGCTTTTCGGACATAAGAAGGGGTCATTTACAGGTGCATATACAAACAAAGACGGGCTTTTTAAGGTTGCGGACAAGGGAACTATCTTTCTTGATGAGATTGCAGAAATGCCTGCTTCTATGCAGGTAAAATTATTAAGAGCAATTCAGGAAAAGGAGATTACTCCTATAGGCAGTGTTGAAACTATTCCTGTGGATGTAAGGATTATTACTGCAACAAATAAAATTATTGAGCAGGAAATTGATGAAAATAGATTTAGAAGTGACTTGTTTTACAGGATAAATGTTATAAGAATTGATATGCCCTCATTAAGGGAAAGAAGAAATGATATAAAAATATTATTTGATTATTAT
>CBDUZN010000062.1:0-10537 GCA_965371715.1 uncultured bacterium
TTTAATTTTTCACTAAGAAATTAAATTAGAATTAAAATAAAGAATAAAAAAACAGTCATTTAAAAAATGCCTGTTTTTTTTATTTTAAAATGCTGAAATATTATGAGAGTATTTTCGCTAATTGAGATTTTTTTCTAGCTGCTTTATTTTTCTTCAAAACATGAGCTGCGCAGGCTTTATCAATAATTTTATACCCATCTTTTAACATTTCAGTTTTTTTATCATTGTTTTCAACTGTTTCTACAGCTTTAAACAGATTTTTTATTTTTGTCTTATGTCCTTTGTTGCGTTTTCTTTTCAACTCATTCTTGATAACTGTTTTCTTAAATGATTTATGATTAGGCAATTAAACCTCCTTAAGTGTTCATTAAGTTTATTATATTATACAAATTAGAAATAAAGTCAAGTAGTATTCATAAGAAAAATGTATTAATGATTTTTATTTATTAATACATTGACTAATAATCATGCTCCTATATAATAAAGTAAAAAGGAGAATAATGAACAATATTCTTGTAACCGGTGGAGCCGGATTTATTGGCAGCAGTTTTGTGAGAAATGGTCTAAAAAAGGATTTCAAGATTATTAATCTGGATATTCTTAATTATGCAGGTAATCTTGAAAATCTGAATGATATTAAAGATAGAAAGAATTATGTATTTATAAAAGGTGATATTTGTGATGAAAATCTGCTTGAAAGTATTTTCAAGAAACATAAAATAAATATTATTATAAACTTTGCTGCTGAATCTCATGTTGACAGATCAATAATGGGGAGTAATGATTTCATAAAGACAAATATTTTGGGTACTGGAACTTTGATGGATGTTGCAAGAAAGAACAATATTGATAAATTTTTACAGATATCAACTGATGAAGTATATGGAGACCTTGAAAATGAATCAGCTAAAAGATTTACCGAAGAATCACAGATATTCCCATCTAACCCTTATGCTGCATCTAAGGCAGGAGCTGATATGTTGGTGAGAGCATACTATAGAACGCATAAATTTCCGGCAATTATAACAAGATGCTCAAATAATTTCGGACCTTATCAGTTCCCTGAGAAATTTATTCCTCTTATAATATACAGAGCATTACAGAATAAATCTATCCCTCTATATGGTGATGGATTAAATATAAGGGATTGGATATTTGTAGAGGATCATGTTGAAGCATTATTTAATGTTCTTGAAAATGGAAGTATTGGTGAGATTTATAATATTGGGTCAGAAAATGAAATTAAAAATATAGATATATTAAAAATGATTTTGAAAATGTTAAATAGAAATGAATCTCTGATTGAGTATGTTGAAGACAGAAAGGGACATGATAGAAGATATGGAATAGATCCATCGAAAATAAGAAAAGAATTAAATTTTAAATCAGAATATAAATTTGAAATAGCAATTGAAAAAACAATTAAATGGTATCAAAGCAATATGAAATGGATAGAAGAATGTATTGATGGAAGTTACAGAGATTATTATAATAATAATTATAAAATGAAGGAATAATAATATGAAAACAAAAGGTATAATCCTTGCAGGTGGAGAAGGAAGCAGAATGTTTCCAACATCATCAATATATTCAAAACAACTGATTATGGTATATGATAAACCCATGATCTATTATCCTTTATCAACATTAATGCTTGGTGGAATAAGGGATATTCTTATTATTACCAATTCAATAACAATACCATTTTTGAAGAAATTACTGAAAGATGGCACACATCTTGGTATAAAGATTTCCTATGAAATTCAGGATAAGCCGGAAGGTATTGCTCAATCATTGATAATTGGAAGTAAATTTATTGATAATGAGCAGGTTGTACTGATTCTTGGGGATAATATTTTTTACGGTTCATATGATTTTCTAAGAAATGCTATAAATAATAATAGTGGAGCAACAATATTTGGATATTATGTATCAAATCCGGAAAGGTATGGAGTTATTCAGTTTGATAAAAATAATAAACCGATTGATATAATTGAAAAACCCAAAATGTCTAAATCGCATTATGCAGTTCCAGGATTATATATTTATGATAAGACATGTTCATTGATTGCATCTGAACTTAAACCATCAGATAGAGGTGAATTTGAGATTACAGATGTAAACAATGTGTATTTGAAACAAGATAAATTGAATGTAATTAAATTGGAACGAGGATTTGCATGGCTTGACACAGGTACACCTTCATCACTTATGGATGCCAGTAATTTTATTGAAACAATGGAAAAACGACAATCATTGAAAATTGGATGTATTGAAGAAATTGCATATAATATGAGATATATTGATAAAGATTCATTAAAAGCACTCCTCAAATCATACCCAACCTGCTCATACAAAAATTACATAAAGAAACTATTAATGTAATATCTCCTAATATCCCCGATATATTTCATATTGACAAGAAAGAGGAATTGGGTATAATGTAAACAAATGTTTACAAGGAGTTTCTATGATGGAAGTTGGCGGGACAAAGAAGAGGGTTTTGGATATAATAAGGCATTATCAGGCATTGAATGGTTATCCTCCTACAATACGGGAAATAGCAGAGAAATTAGAATTAAAGAGTACAAAAGCAGTATTTGTGCATTTGAAAAATCTTGAGCAGGATGGTTATATAAAAAGAAGCAAAAAGGCAAGGGCAATAGAAATATTACCTCAATATGTTAATATACCAATAATGGGAGTCATCTCGGCAGGTAAACCATTACTGACACAGGAATATATGGAACAAATATATCATATTCCTCATGAAGAAGGTATAGGTCGTTTTTTTCTGAAAATTCATGGAGATAGTATGGTGGATGCCGGACTCAATAGTGGTGATATGGTACTTGTTGACAAGAATCAATCTGCTAAAAGCGGAGATATTGTTGTAGCAATAATTAATGGAGAAGCAACAGTGAAGCGGTTTATTAAGAAAGGAATTACTTTTCTTTTAAAACCGGAGAATAAATATTATGATCCAATAACTATTAATCCTCAAGAAGATGAATTTGAAATTGTTGGTACAGTAGTGGGACATCTAACATTATTTTGAGTGCTCAATGAAGGATGCTATTAGTGTTTACAGTGTATTCCATATTGGCAAAATTAAACCACTTTCATTTATATGGAAACACAGGCGTATGAAAATAGAACAAATAACATATCAATGGAATACAATTGAAGAGGATGGTTTGAATATCCATTTTTCTGTGATATCAGGGGAATTTTATTATCATCTTTTATACACGGTTTCCATATCATCATGGTATGTACTGGAATTAGAAAGCTCTTTACTTTAACAATAATAAATGGATAAACAAATGGAAAAATGGTATCTTCATATTGATATGGATGCATTCTTTGCATCTGTTGAAATAGCGTCAAGACCATATTTAAGCAATAAGCCCGTTGCCGTTGGTGGAAGCAGTAATACTCGCTCGGTTGTTGCGGCTGCTTCATATAATGCCAGAAAATATGGTATACATGCAGGCATGTCATCTTTTGAAGCATCTATGAGATGTCCATCTATTATAATGATAAGTCCGGATATGAAGAAATATGCAAGTGTGTCAAAGCATATATTTAATATGATTAAATCTTATACAGGGAATGTTAAGATATATTCAATTGATGAGTGTTTTGTTTTAATAAATGGAGATGATAAGCATGCAAAATATATTGCTTCATATATAAAAAATAGAGTGGAGCAGGAATATAAGATTACCTGTTCAATTGGAATAGGCGAGAATATGCTTATTGCAAAAATAGCATCCAATGAAAATAAGCCCAATGGAATTACATTTGTAGAAAGTGCAAAAGAATATATTAGAGCAAAACATGTGTCTGATATCCCAGGTATAGGAAGGAAAACAACAAAGGCACTTGCAGTGTTGGGCATTCACTATGTATCGGATATTAATGCGTATCCGCTATATACATTAAAGAAACACTTTAAGTCATATGCATATATACTTAAGGAAATTGCTGAAGGAAAAAATGCAAGCAATATATTATGGAATATTAATAGCGATTTGAAATCTGTTGGAAATACCCATACTATGGATAAAGATGTATATTCATTAGATGATCTAAAATCAATGCTTTCAATTATATCTGAACATATTGCTCTTAGAATGCAGGAATCAGGTGTTGAAGGTAATATAGTATGTCTTACAATAAGATATGAAAATTTTTTCACATTCACAAAAAGACAAAAAATATATAGATATATACGCTTTCCAGAGGATATATTAATATATGCAAATAATATACTTTTATCAATAAAACTGAAAATGAAAGTGCGTCTTATAGGTATATCAATATCCGGGCTGCAACCAGTAAATAGTCAATTATCTTTTTCGTTTTCCAAAAATGAGAAAAATGAAAATCTTGAAAAGGTAATAAATGATATTAAATTATCATTTGGTGAATGGGCATTAATGAGAGCAAGTAGTCTTAGAATGAGGAAACGAGAATTCACGCATTTCGGAGGAATAGATAAAAGAAAAGAAAATAAGAAAATTCTTGATAAATAATGATTTGTTTGGTATAATAATTAATATTATCAAGGAGGTATAAGTGAAAAAAACACTATTTTTATCATTAGTTGTTTTATGTTTTTTATTAATTTTTTCTAATTCATCAATGATCAGACTTAAAATTGCTGAATTTTCAACTGACATGGAAATCCCTGATTTTTCTTCAATGAATCTAACGAAAAAAGCAATTACAGGTGATTATGAATATTTTCTTGTTCAATTTAATTCAAAAACGCAGAACAATTATAAAAAGGAAATTGAAAGGGAAGGTGGAGAATTCTTTGATTATATTCCTGATAATGCATTTATTGTTAGAATGAGCATTAATGCATTTGAAAAAATTAAGAATTTGCATTTTGTGAAATTTATTGAAATTTGGCAGCCGGCTTTTAGAATTGATCCAAGCATAATATTTTCCACACATAAACCATATCCTGAAGAAAATGGTTCAATTTCTTTATTGATAACCCTTTTTGAGGATAATCAAATAAATGATTTTATAAACAATATTAAAGATATTGATATACTATCATACGAATACTCAGGTAGATATATAAGGATTAAGACCGATGAAACAAATTATAAAGATTTGGCTATTACAGTAGCAAATTTATCGGAAGTATATTGGGTTGAAAGAGATTATCCAAATAAATTACATAATACATGGTCAAGATGGATATGTGATACCTATGATACAATAGGAATGACTGCTATACTTGAAACATGGTATGCTCAGATGTCAATGAATAGTGCTGCTGATTCAACAAGAATGCAATTATATGCACATGGATTATATGGACAGGATCAGATTATTGGTGTTGATGATACCGGACTTGATTGGGATAATGTTTATTTCAGAGATCCATCACAATCTATATACTATGATAGGGATAATGATACTATATGTGAATCTCCTAATTTATTGCATAGAAAAGTGATTGCATATAATCCATTTATAGATACATTTGATCTTAATAATAGTGGACATGGCACACATACAAGTGGTTCTGTATTAGCTGATTCATTGGGCAGTAATACCCCAAATGATACAATGTTTGCTAGGGGAATGGGTATGGCTCCTGCAGCAAAACTTGTATTTATTGATCTTCAAAATGCAGCCGGTAATTTTTTAACACCTACAAATTTAAGTTTAATTTATGTATGGGCATATAATGCTGGAGCAAGAATCACTTCATCATCATGGGGTATAGGAACAGGTGGACCATCATCATATACATCCCGCTCTCAGCAATTAGACAGGATTGCATGGGACCATAAGGATTTACTTATGTTCCGTTCAGCTGGAAATGATAACAGTGAATCTCCACCTGACTCTGTTAACAGTCCTGCAACTGCAAAGAACATTGTTACTGTAGGAGCAACAGAATCTGGTGCTGGATCTTCAACTAGCTGGGCAAATCCAGGTTCTACATCAAATAATGAACTTATTGATGTTGCTGTATTTAGTTCACATGGTCCAACAAAAGAGGGACAATTAAAACCGGAGATTCTTGCACCGGGTGGATGGTATATCTGGTCTGCTGATTCTGATGGTAATCTTTCAACAAACAATAATGGAATAACATATATGGGCGGTACATCAATGTCTTGTCCCACTGCTGCCGGTTTTGCAGCAATTGTAAGACAATACTTTAGTAAAGGATGGTATCCTTCAGGCACAGAAAATTCAGGTGATTCATTATATCCTTCAGCAGCATTAATAAAGGCAATGATGATTAATTCAACAAGAAATTCTCCAGGACATTATTCTATTGATAATATTGACCATTTTGGTTCACAGAATGCTCCCTCATATGGACAGGGATGGGGAAGAATCACACTTGCAGATGCGATCTATTTTAATGGTGATGTGCGAGATCTGGAAATATATGATATTGCACCAGGTTTTTCAAGCAGCGGCGAGTATCTTGAATATATTTTTAAAACAGGTTCATCAACTGATGAATATACAAAAATTGTATTAACATATACGGATTATCCAGCAGGCGTGTCTCCTTCAACAGTAATTGTTAATGATTTGAATCTTACAGTAATTGAAAGCGGTAATACATATTTTGGGAATGTATTTAATACTGATGCTCGCTCAATAACAGGTGGACTATATGATGATAAGAATGTAACTGAGGTGGTGTGGCTTGATGCAACGCCCAATTCATTTATTAGTGTAAGGATTGATGCAGAGGCAATTAATAATGGTCCGCAGCCATATGCTATTGTTATAACGGGAGATATTGATAAAACAGGTTCATCACCAGGAATATACTATTATAACAATATGATTTATGACACAATTATTGGAGAAACAATTATAGCAAATTCTCTTTTAAACAATGGAGAAACCGCCGATATTGATTTATGGATATATAATAATTCTGGAGCAAGTGAAACTGTCTCAGGTATAGTTAAATCATTAAGTATAAATGGCACTATTACTGATTCAGTTTTGAGTTTTGGTTCTGTAGCCAATGCTGATTCTGCAAATGATGTTTTCAGAATAAGTATTTCCAGTACAACTCCAAATAATTCATTTATTCCATTTATGTTGATTACAAATTATTCTACAATAACAGATACCTCCTTTTTTAATATTAGAACATATGGAACAAGCATTGTAAATCTTGACAGGGATTCATTGGTAATAAATACTGAAGTAAAAAAAGGACAGGTAATTGACTATTCTGAGCATGATATATCAACACCAAGAATTATTCTCAAAGATGCCATGCTTAGTCCAAGCAAGGGTACTGTAATAAATCTAAATAAAAACGATATAAAAGGCACCAATTATGATACATTAAAATATGATAATGGTGTTTTTGATCAGTATTGGTTTGGGCCGGAATATTGGGCTGTTGGATTTACTCCGGAAAGACCTTGCTCAATAAAAGCAATTTGGTGGGGCAGATATCATAATGTTAATGAAACGGATACTCTTAAAATATGGAATGATTCAGGAGATAATCCAGGTTCACAACTTTATGAGCGAGTCGTTAATTTGAGAAATGTAAATACGGAAACATTCTATAGATCAACTATAATAGGTCCCTATGTAAATCAGAGATTCTGGGTTGGGATGTATGCCAGAACAGATACAACAACAGGAAATTCATCATTTTCTGGAGGGGAAAATGGCAGTGGAGTTAATTCAAGATACTTTGATGGTTTCGACTGGCAATCCCTTGCTCCCTATAGTTCCAATCTACTTATAAGGGCTGAGGTTAAATATTTTATATCCATTGCGGATTCCGGTATGTTTTATGTTATAAATAATGATACTGCATCTGTTAAGGGTATTGATATTGATACAATTACAGTAAAAAATAATTCTACATGGATTGCTGATGTAAGTCCATATAATGGTAATATTCCTATGAGTGATTCAATTGGTATAAAGGTATATATTGATACAATAGGTCTTATTCCTGATGCTACATACATAGACACATTACTTATTTATACTAATGCAAATTTCTCAAAGGATATTGTTCTTCAATTGCCTGTAATTTTACATACAGCTCCTGCATCAGGCATTGAAAATGATAAAGTGTTAAAGGATATAGTTATAAATACTTATTTTTCACTTTCAACACCCATTTCAAAAAGCAATATTGAAATCAACTTTAGTTTGAAGAATTCATCTACTGTAAATATTTCTGTTTATGATATAATGGGAAGAGAGATCAAATCTCTTACTAATAAATACCTTGACAAGGGTATTTATGAATTAAAATGGAATGGTACCGATAGTAGTAATGAAACAGTTGGAGCAGGTATATATTTTATTAGAGCAGATATGGATAATAAGAAATTTATAAAGAAGGCGGTTATAATACGATAACTACTTGACAAATATTATAACAATTATATAATACTTTTCGGATGTTTTTTAGGGCCCGTAGCTCAGTTGGTTAGAGCGCCTGACTCATAATCAGTAGGTCCCAGGTTCAAATCCTGGTGGGCCCATTATTCTTGACAATTACCGATAGATACATAGAATTATCGTATATATAATATAAGGAGTTTATATGAAAGTTTCTAAAAGGTTTGCAAATGTAGGAGATTCTTCTACATTAAAAATTACGGCAAAAGCAAAAGCAATGAAGGCAAATGGAGAAGATGTAGCAATTTTAGCAGCAGGTGAGCCGGATTTCGATACTCCTCAAAATATTAAGGATGCGGCTATTGAAGCAATTAATGATGGCTTTACCGGTTATACGGCTGTAAAAGGAATTCCTGAACTAAGAAAATTATTAAGTGAAAAATTATTACATGATAACAAAATTCAATATTCTCCTGATAATATTCAGGTTACTGTTGGAGCAAAACAAGCAATTTACAATATTATTCAATCGGTCTGTGATGAAGAATCAGATGTTATTATAATTGCACCATATTGGGTTTCATATATTGAGATGATAAAAATGACGGGAGCAACCCCAATTATATTTGATACATCTGAGGATGATTTCAGATTAATTCCTGAAAAATTGGAACAATATATAACTTCAAAAACAAGATTGATTATTTTAAATTCTCCATCAAATCCTACAGGTGTAGTTTATTCAAAGGATTCTTTGATCAAATTATCTGAAATGATTGTAAAGCATAATATATATTGTGTATCAGATGAGATTTACGAAAAAATCATTTATCCCGGGAGTGAACACTTTTCAATTGCATCAGTAAATGATGAAATTAAAAAATTAACTTTTACTGTTAATGGTTTTTCAAAAGCGTATGCAATGACTGGTTGGAGGATTGGCTATGTTGGCGGCGAAGCTGAACTAATAAAAAATGCATTAAAAGTGCAGACACATTCAACATCATGTACATCATCTATTGCGCAGAAAGCTGCTATTGCTGCATTAAAAACAGATGATAATATTATTGAAAAAATGATTATATCTTTCAATAAGAGAAGGGAATATATTATGAAACGCATTGACAATATTGAAGGACTTAGTTATGTGTATCCTCAGGGTGCATTCTATATGTTTATTAATATTGAAAAAATCATTAAAAATCCTGATAATAATATAAATAGTTCGGAAGAATTTTGTATTAGACTTATAGATGAATATAAAACTGCATTAATTCCCGGTAGTGCTTTTGGTACAGAAAATTTTGTGCGACTTTCCTATGCTGCATCAATGGAGGAAATAGAGAAAGGAGCGGATAGAATAGAGCAATTTGTAAGAAAGAATATATGAAAAATAGCTTAACAGATAAGATTACGCTTTTCCTAAAATCCGGTTCAGGAGGAAATGGAACAATTTCTTTCAGAAGAGAAAAATTTATTAGAAAGGGTGGACCAAATGGTGGAGATGGCGGAGATGGTGGTAAAGTAATCTTCAATGTTAACAGAAAACTGATTACACTAAATCATTTAAGATTTAAGCATCATCATAGAGCGGAAAATGGAGAAAATGGCAGAACGGCAGACAAGCATGGAAAAAATGGTAAGAATATTGTTATAGATGTACCCCCTGGAACGGTTATACTGGATGATGAAGGACATGAGATTCTTGATTTAATAGAAGGAAAAATTGTTTTTTTAAAAGGTGGTACAGGAGGAATGGGTAATAGCAATTTTAAATCATCAATTAATAGAACTCCAAGAACGGCAACAAAGGGGCATCCGGGTAAAGAGGAAAAAGTAGTTTTAGAATTAAGATTAATAGCTGATGTTGGATTAGTTGGAAAACCCAATGCAGGGAAATCAACACTTTTGGAGAAATTAACAGGTTCACATCCGGAGATTGCTCCATATCCCTTTACCACACTAATTCCGAATTTGGGTGTATTGAGTGATGGAGTAAAAACTGTTAGAATTGCCGATATTCCCGGAATTATAGAAGGAGCTTCTAATGGAAAGGGTTTAGGACATAGTTTTTTAAAGCATAGTCAAAGGGTAAGAATGATTGTTTTTGTGATTGATATAAGTATTGAAGAACCATTTGAAATATTTAAAG
>CBDUZN010000063.1:0-10516 GCA_965371715.1 uncultured bacterium
AAAACATCAAACAACTATCAGCAATATCAATTTCAAGTCCGATTCCATCAAACAATGGTGAATAGTAAAAATTGTTATAGACATAATATATTGATGCTGATTGATTCACCCTGAATATTGCAGTATCGGATAAAACAAGTACACTTTCAGTGCTATCATAAACAGTATATGGTAAATACAGATATGAGGGATATGGAATCATTTTAGTGGGATAATCAAAATGAACTGCATATTTATTGTATTTCATTGAATCCTCATTACAGGCAATAGCATTTACTGAAATAGTATTATTATTTCCGCTTGTTAAAGAGGATGGATCGTGTGGTCTTGTGCCATTATATGAAAAGGAATCATAGGTAGAGTCAGATGCCAAAGAATCATCGGTTGCTCTTATGAAAGCTTTAAAAGATCCATTGGGCAGATTATTATATGCACTAAAACTATAATTATCATTATAAGTATTAATATTTAAAAAAGTATCCTTATAAACTTCTCTTGTAATTATTATATTTTTTAGAATATTATCTCCATCAGGATCAAATATATCCCATGTAAGATAACAGCGATCACTTAGTATATTTGCATCAAATTCATCAATATGCGGTACACCATTAATATTGGGATTATTAATAATAACAGTTCTTTTTTCCGAGCGAGATTCAAAAAAATAATAATCATAATTCCAGATATTCCATGCATATTTACCATCAGGTAATAATAATGTATTTAAATTATATGTTCCCGAATTTACTCCTGTAAACATTAAGGCAGTATCATTATAAAAACTTTCAATATCAAATTGAAATGTATCTTTTTCAGGAAATGGTTGCCAAGAAAAATTGGTGTTTGAGAATATTTCTGCACTATCAGCAGGTGCTAAAAGCGTAATTATATTATTAAAACAATTATTCCAGAAATTCATAATTGCTAATGAATGGTCAATTATTTCTGATGAGTCCTTATTTATTGCAATTGCAAAAACAATGGACACAGAGTCCCCATAGAGCAGATCAAATGGTCCGCATGACATAAGAAATCGTTTATCACCTGCTTGACTTGCATCTTCATTTTGTCCGGGATAACCGGCATTATTATTTCCCCATGATGGAAATGGTTCATAGGATGCTTCTGGATTAAGAGTATCATAATTCATATAATTATAACCAGCCAACATCTGGTACCTTTGCTGTTTTGTTGAGGGGTCTGTTACAAGTGTGAAATGATTAAATGAAGTCATACCAATCTCATCACCCATAGGAATAATATATGAGGAGTCATGATAAAGATCAATATCATAGGTTGCTATTGGTGATGACAGATAGACAATAGATGGGATACCAGGGGTATGTACCCAGCCATATTCATCTTCAAACTGGAATTGATAACCGGTATTTAATTGTATTAATGTATCTATTGCTCCGGCATAATCCACTGTTATTGTATCAATGAAACCTAAAATATCATTTGCTGATGTTCCTGACTCATTTCCAATATCCAAATCAGCAGTATAGGCAAAATAGCACTGATTTAAATCACGAAAGTCAGGATTCTCATTTTTCACTGTAATCTTAATAAATTGAATATCTTCAAGCAATGGTCCAACCCATGAATATGTGAATTGACTTATCTGAATACCCAATGGTTTGTTTTCTGCTGCAAAATGGTATGAGGGATCCTTATCTGAATATTCACAATAAGTATCCTGCATTGATAAGGTGGAATCAAATATTATAGTTCCATTGGCATCTTTGGGAGGCCAGTTGGATGTTGATTTATAAACCATTTCATATGGATTTGTATATGCAGGTGAATCAGAACCATCTCCAGGAACAAATTCACTTGTACCGGAAGTGGGATTATAACCAACCGTTACCAATGTATCCCTTAATGTATCTGGTCCCAATATGAATGTGTCCACCAATGCACCAAACCAGATGCCTGAACCATAAACATAACTTTCATTAGGATAATCAGAGGGCCAATATCCACCCCCATCTCCGGTAAGAACATTATGCCCAATAGGACCATAATTTGTTACTGCTAAGTGAAGTTGATTAATGTCTAACCATTCTATATCCCATTTGCCTAATAATGATATTGATATAGAAATAATTATTAGTAATAATATAAGTTTTTTCATAGATTCCTCCAAGTTTATTACTTTTTTATTATATCAAATGTATTAAGTAAGTCAACATTATATTTTGTCAAGGGAAGGTTGTCTATTTTGTCCACAAATGAAAAATTTTACATATTAATATTGATTATGGACAAAATGGACGACTATCCCTAATTTTTTCTCTTGCAAGTATATGGATTTTTGCATATCATATATATATGTTTTTAATCAAGGGGGCTATAATGATTAAGTATGTTTCTCTATTCATAATACTATGTATATCCGTAATAGTATGTGCCAATCTTGAACATGCGGATATTGATGCATGGGAAAACGGATATTTCATTCAAAAAAATGTAAAACATGATGGTGATATTATTAAGGTATTATACGAAAACAATTGGGACAAATATACATCTGTTAATTTACCTGATAAATTTATAGAGTGGAGTGTTGAAAGACGAATGGAAACATTTAGTAATATAAGAGAAGGTATTCCACCAAAATTTGCAGGGCCACATAATGGTATTGTTGCAACCTATGGTATTAAACGAAATGATACCAAGTTCAAAATAAATAATGCCGTAAAGGGAATGGGTTTTTGTCCAAAAGAGGATAAAATTGATGATTTAATAAATACACTTGAAACAACTATTGATAGTGGATTTATGTATAAGCTTACAATGCTTGAAAATCTGTATAAGGATGTTGATGAGTATTATGTAAGGAATAAACTTCTTTCATTAGAACTTTATGCAGTACCAGAATTTGAAACAGGTACATTTCTTAATCAAATGGTAAATCCCTGTGTTTCAATTGTATTTCTTGATATTCCATCTTTTGAAATAAAAGCAGTAGCAGAAATGTTCCATCCGGATAATCCTGAACTCAGTGATTATGAAAGTAAGATTATTGAATATGTAAATTTGATTCACAGTTATTTTCATGGTGACTTTGATAAAATGTTTATTGCAGTTTTATATAATGTTATTGAAGTATATGATAATTCACCAGGAAAGACAGGAAAAGGCATAAGACTTGTGCCAATAATCCCATAGGAGGTTTATAATGAATAAAGAAATTATTATAAGAGCAAAAACACTTTTTGATGGTAAGAGTAAAAAGAATGATAAAACAATTGTTATAAGAAATGGTAAAATTACAGACATATTTTCCAAGCGTATTAAACCTGACTATGAGGGTTATGTAACCCCTGGTTTTATTGATGCGCATTCCCATATTGGTATGGATAGAGAGGGAGAACCATGGCAGGAAGGAGAAGGGAATGATGTGATTGATCAGTTTCTTCCTATGAATGATCCTGTTGACAGTATATATTTTGATGATAGAGCCTTTAAGGATGCTGTTAATTATGGAGTGCTTTACAGTTGTCTTGTTCCAGGCAGTGGTAATTTAATTGGCGGCAAAGCAAAGATTATCAGGAATTTTGCTGAATATAGGGATGAAGCGGTTATAAAGGATTATGGCTATAAAATGGCATTGGGTTTTAATCCTCGTTCAACAACTGACTGGAAGGGAATAAGACCAAGTACAAGAATGGTTATTTATGCAATGCTGGAAAAGAAGTTTAATGATATTCTTAATAAAAGAAAAAAAGAAAATCTTAAAAAAGAAAAAGCAATAAGCGATCTTAATCAGAAATTAAAGGAAAAAAAGATAAAGAAAGATGAGTATCAGAAACAACTTGAATTTATCAATAGGGAATACCAATTAGCATTTGATGATAATGATAATGCTATTCTTGAAATTCTTGATGCAAAAAAAACAGCAAAGGTTCATGTACATAAAGAGGATGATGTGCTTTATCTAATAAAACTTGTAAATGAGTTCGGATTAAAGGTAACTGCAGAGCATACAGCTGATGTGTTTCATAAAGAGATATTTGATAAATTGGCAAAAAACAATATTCCTATTGTTTATGGACCTATTGGTTCAGTTGGTTGCAAGGTTGAATTAAAACATGCATATTTTGAAAATGCAAAACTCTTAATGGAGTCAAAAGCAAATTATGGTTTAATGACTGATCATCCTGTGATTCATTCAATTTGTTTAAGGGATAGTTTGAAATTCTTTATGGTTCATGGTATGAAGGATTATGAAGCAATATCTCTTATTACACATAAAAATGCAAAAATACTTGGTATTGATGATATTCTTGGAAGTATTGAAAAGGAGAGAATAGCCAGTATTCTTGTATGGGATGAGCATCCACTTTATCTTGGCTCATATCCGAGAACAGTTATTGCCGAAGGCAAGATAATAAGAAAGTAGAGGAAGTACGATGACGGACGAAGAAGTCAATAGTTGATAGTCAATGGTCGATAGTGGAGAAAAGAGGAAAGAGAAAGAATAAGAAAAAAGAGAAATATTAACTACTCAACTTATTTTTCTTTTTATTCTTGTTTTTTATTTTTCTATTATATACCAGAGAATCAGAAACAAGCGTACTAGATACTTCTTCTATTAATATTCTTTGATTTCTATATTTTCTTCAGTAAGTAATTCAAACATTCTTTTAAATAGGGATGTATCTTTTGCTAAAAGTTCAGGTGGTATAATGCCTTTTTCTTTTACTAAATCTTCAATAAGAAGTAATGTAAATGCTGCAAGAGAAAAACCCGTACATCTTTCCATTGCTGAAAATTCAGTTTGCCCTTTATCAAAAAGGTCAAATGTGATTTTCTTTTCATTATTATTTTGAATGCCATTTCCCTCAATACGCATAATTACAACATCTTTCAAATCGGTTTTTATTTTAGAAAATAGGCGAACAGTTGTTTTCCGTGGAGAAACATCTTCACAAGAATCATCAAAATATCCCATATCCCGTAAAAATTTCATTTGTTTTCCATGCCCTGAATATCGAATTGTTTTCTCAATAAGGTTTTCTGCATTCTTTAATGTAAAAAGTAGAGTTCTCAAACCATCGGAGTAGAATAATTCCAATTTATCATATTCTTTAAATGAAAAATTCTCTATTTCAGATAAGGCATCAACTGCAATTATTTCATTATCAATTTTTATTCTTGCAGGTCTTATATATTCATCAATCAAATCATCGGGAGACCATGTAACAGCATAACCCATTGGTTCAATATATTTTTCAGGTAATCCGCCTACATTGATTTTTATACTATTAATGGTATCCATTTGAAAATAAATATAACCGGAAATAAGATTACTGATACCCGGCGCAGCTCCTGCATCGGGAATAATTGTAATGCCTGCTTCTCTTGCTTGTTCATCAAGTTCCAATGGATTCTCCTCTGAATATGAAACATCAACCATATCTATTTTTGCTTCAATGGCTGCAAGATGTGCTGTTTTCCCCAATTTTGCAGGTAAAGCACATATAATAATATCAAACCCTGAAACTACTTTTACAATATTGGAAACAGAAGAAAGATTTCTTCTCATAGTAATAAAACCCATATCATGAGCCATTTTAATACTATCATCATTAATATCGGTAAATGTTACTGCAATATGTCTTTTCTTTAAAAATGTTCCGGCTGCAAGTCCTTGTCTGCCTGCACCAAGAATAATTATATTTTTCACAATACCTCCTATTTTTATAAGTATAACACATTTTTATAATCAATCAAAGTATTATTGACTTTAATATTTTCATAATATAAGTATAATATTTATATTATATAATGAAGATTAAAGGAGAAACAATGGAAAATATAAGGAAGATTAGAAAAAATGAAGTAGAAGCATTTACGAAAATAATGATTAATGCTTATCCTGGATTTGCTGCAAAAGAAAAGGATAGATTAAACCTTTTCAAAGGGCATATTGATAGATTAAGAAAAGCAAAGGATAATGCACTTTTTGCATATTTTGAGAACAAAAAAATGCTTGGAATAATGCGTTTACTGGATTTTGAAATGCGATTAAGAGGTAAAGATATCAAGGCGGGCGGCATTGGTCTTGTTGGTGTGGATCTGATGAATAAGAAAAGAAAGATTGCAAAAAAAATGATGAAATTCTATTTGGATCATTATGAAAAAAGAAAACATTATATTGCTCTTCTTTATCCATTTAGACCGGATTTTTATAAGAAAATGGGATTTGGATATGGCTCTCGGTCATTTGATTATAAGGTTAATCCTTTGCAAATAAGGGATAGTGAGTGTAGAAAGTTTGTTAATGAAGCAACAGTAAAAAACGGAAAGGATATTCTTAACTGTTATGAAAAATATAGAAATGTAACGGAAGGATTAATCAAAAGAAATATGGAATATATTAAAGCACTGATGAAAAGTGAGAAAATGAAAAAGGTGATTTATAAAGAAAAAGGGAAAATATCCGGATATATGCTTTATCACTTTTCTCCTGAAGATAATAAAAATGAATTTAGAAATAATATTGTTGTAAAGGAACTGATTTATTTAAATAGTAAGGCATTACAGGGACTAATGGCATTTTTAAGAAGTCAGGCTGATCAGGCAGAACACATTATTATTCATTCCCAGGATGAGAATTTATTTCTTGTATTTGATGATATAAGATATAAACCGGCAAAATTTTTGACTAATGGACCGCATCATATAACCAGTGAATCAGGTAATGGTATTATGTATAGAATAATTAATCCTATTAAGTTTTTTAATTCACTTAAAGGTAAGAATTTTAATGTAAATAAACCAATAACAATTTCATTTGAAATTAGTGATCTATTTATGAATAACTCAAAATATAAATTTACTGTAACTTTTGATGTTAATGGTCATAAAATAATCAAACAAAATACAAAAAGCTGCAGGATTTCAATGGATATTGCTGAGTTTTCATCAATGATTGTTGGTGCTATTGATTTGAAAACACTTTATAAATATGGTCTTGCTGTTATTAATGATACAAGTAAAATGAATGAATTAAATAATATTTTTAAAATAGCGGAAAAACCGCTTTGTTTAACGGATTTTTGAAAGGAGGAATTTTAGTGAAAGCACTTGAAGTTATTGATTTCAGAAAAGCGTATGGAAATTATGAAGCAGTAAAAGGAATTAATTTTGAGGTAAACAAAGGAGAGATATTTGGTCTCATAGGTCCAAATGGCGCCGGTAAAACAACTACACTTAGAACAATTTGCACATTAATTAAAATTAATAATGGAGAGATTAATGTGTATGGAAATAGCGTAAAGAGTGAGGCAGGAAAAGTAAGAGAAATAATTAGTTATCTTCCTGAAGAAGCAGGTGCATATAAGAATATGAAGGGTATGGATTATTTAAAATTTGTTGCAAATTTTTTCCCGCTTAAAGATTATAATGAAATGGTAAGAAAAGGCAGAGAAATAAGTGATTTGGGAGATAAATTAAATAATAAAGTTGAATCATATAGTAAAGGTATGACAAGACGATTACTTGTAGCAAGGGCATTAATGACAGATCCATTATTGGCTATTCTTGATGAACCCACATCAGGTCTTGATGTAATAAATGCTCAGGAAGTACGAAAGGTTATTCTGAATATGAAAAACAATGAATGCGCAGTATTGCTTTCATCACATAATATGCTTGAAGTTGAATACTTATGTGACAGGATTGCATTAATGGATAATGGAATCATTGTAGAAATGGGAACTCCCGGTGAATTAAAGGATAGATATAAAGCAAGAAATATTGAAGAAGTATTTACAGAGGTGATAAAATGATTTGGAAAATTATTATTAAAGAAATCAGAGAATTGTTTAAGAAATCAACTCTTATAGCAATGATTATGATGGCTGTTTTATTTGCATATTTGGGTAAAACAATGTCAAGTTTTGAAGATAAAATAAAAGCAAAACCAAAAATTACCGTAATTAATAAAGATAATGGAGAATTTTCAAAAATACTTTTACTGAAAATGGAAGAAAATGCTGAACTGATAATTGTTGAAGATGATGAAGAATCCGCAGTTAAAGCACATCCCAATGATAATACTTCATTAATTGTTATAAGTAATAATTTCACAAAGAATATCAAAAATGGTGAAAAAGGCGATATTAAGATATATTATTTCCTTGAGGGTGCGGGCTTGCTCAATTCCTTCTCCACATCAGCAGTGAGAGGCGTTTTATATGCAAGTGCAATCCCGATTTCAGATAGTTTGATAATGAATAGCAGCAATGCTGAACCGAATATTTCAAGAGATCCTTTAATGATATATGAAACTACACATTTAAAAGGCAGATCATTTGATAATCTTACACCTAAATTATTAAATGAGATTATCAGATCACAAACGGGCACAGTTCCAATACTTATTATGATGCTTATAATTATTTCCGGTAGTTCTGTGATTGCATCAATGGGAGTGGAAAAAGAAGATAAAACACTTGAAACATTACTTTCAATGCCAGTAAAGAGAAGTGATATTATTATTGGCAAGATTATTGGAAGTGCGGTAGTGGGGATTGTATTTGCAGGGATCTATATGATTGGTTTTAAATACTATATGGATTCAGCGACAATGTATTCCATAAATCCCGCAACCTATGGTCTCACTTTATCAATTAAGGATTTGATTATGGGCGGCATATCATTTTTTGCATCACTCTTGGCAGGATTATCACTTTGTATGGTGCTTGGTGCTTTTACAAAGGATTACAAGGCATCACAATCAATGGTATTTCCTGTTACATTAATGGCAATGTTTGCAATGTTTCTTTCAATGTTTATGGATATTAATTCTATGCCTGCTGTCCTAAAGACAATATATCTTATTATTCCCTTTTCTCATCCAATGATTGCTTTAAGGGAAATGATGTTTGGCAATGTAACAATTGTTATTTATGGAATAGTATATTGTATGATTTTCTTTGGTACAATGATTGGAATATCCGTATGGATTTTCAATAGTGATATTCTACTTATTGGAAAGACCTCATGGTTGAAAAGGAAGTAACTAATTGCTGCTATGCTGGTAGCTAGTGGAGATAAGCAAGATCCATACAAAACAAGGGAAATACAAACTAAATTTATCAGAATATCCAAAAGGTATCTATTTTATTAACCTTAAAGCAGAAACTAATACAATATCAAGAAAGATAATAATATTTTAATCCCTACTCCAACAATACTCCCTCTTGACAATACTAACGAACCGTGATAGTATTGTGTTGTGATAAAGACATTTGGTAATAGTAAAACAGAGAAAATATATAATGGTGAAACAGTAAAAGGATTTGATGTGAATATTCAGAAAATTGCAAGAAGGAAGTTAAGAATAATCAGTAATTCCCAGGATATTAATGATTTAAAAATACCATTAGGGAATAAATTAGAGCAATTTAAAGGAAAAAGAAAAGGGTATTGCAGTATAAGAATAAATGATAAATGGAGAATTTGTTTTAAATGGGAAGCTGATAATGCATATGATGTTTGTATTGTTGATTACCATTAAAAAGGAGATAATATGAATAGATTACCCAATATTCATCCAGGAGAAATATTACTTGAGGAATTTTTGAAACCAAATAATATTAGTAATTACAGATTAGCAAAAGAGATAAATGTATCACAAACAAAGATATCAGAAATTGTAAGAGGTAAAAGATCAATTACAGCAAATACAGCATTGAGATTATCCAAATACTTTAGAAATTCAGCAAAGTTTTGGATGGGTTTACAGACAGATTATAATTTAGAGGAACAGAGAAAAAAAATAAGTTCAATTATTGAACAAATCCCAGTGTGTTCAGCACATTCTACAATTTTATCCTAACCATTTTTTATTATTTGGATTTGTAGGGATTAGCTGCTGAAAGTCCGACTGAGTTGAAAATCTACCATGAAGAGGTGGAATCTGTCCACAATTATAGAACAATAAAATAAATTATATTTTATAGGAGCAATTACATTTTAATTCAATTCTTGTTGACATATACAGTATTTATATTATATTTTAATAGATATAATTAACAAGTGAGGTTATTTGAAAAGAAAAGCAATTATAATTATAATACTTATTATAATAAATATATCTGTATTTGCCTTTACAGATGAATTACGAGAGAATGGATATAAATTGAATAAGGTATTTATGCATAAATATTCTAAGTTAATTGAAAAATATCCCAATATTAGAGACTTTATGTTTAGACCATCAGACAGACAATTGATTTCATATAATAGCAAAGCACAGGGTGATACAGTTACTGTTCTTGTTCTTAAGGTTGAATTTGTTGAAGATACTACATCATTAACAACAGGTAATGGTAAAATGGATATTAGAGGTTCTATGGATGGTGCATTTGTTCTTGACTCAATGGGTGGTGATTCTATAAGAAATCTTTATTATGATCCACCTCATGATTCACTGTATTTTTACAGGCAAATGGAAGCAATGCAGAATTATTATTTAGATGATTCTCATAATAAA
>CBDUZN010000064.1:0-10436 GCA_965371715.1 uncultured bacterium
GCGCTACATTTATATATACAATACTCGCAGCGAGTTCATTTATTTGGTTGTGTGACGAAGTGGAAAAGAAAATAATGATAATGATTTGCGTTGCGTAATGTTTTGCGTAACATATTCTTCGGATTACCTGCGTAACATATTCTTCGAATTACTCAGAATATGCCGAATATACTTTACAAACATTGCCTCTATGTTATACTAATTTTTTTATAAGGAGGTTTTAAATGAATAACTTAAATTTTGACGCTTTAGGTATAATAAATTCCGCTCAGATATTCCGAAATTTATCCCCTTCAAAACTTGTTGAAATCGCTTTAAAAAAGAATGAAGGTGTATTGGCATCAAATGGTGCTTTTGTTGTAAATACGGGCAAATACAGCGGTCGTTCCCCAAATGACAGGTTTATTGTTGATGATGACTTCACACATGAACATATTAATTGGGGTAAAGCAAATATGGGAATTACAATAGAACATTTTGATTATTTAAAATCACTACTTGTATCATATTTGCAGAATAAGGATTTATTCATTTTTGATGGTTATGTTGGTGCAGATCCAATGTTCAGAGTACCACTTAGAGTAATCAATGAATATGCTTCACAAGCTCTTGCTTCAAGAAATCTATTTCTTAGACCAACCGAAAAAGAATTGATTGATTTTAAGCCGGAATTTCAAATAATATGCGCACCGGGTTTTAAGGCAATTCCCGAAAGGGACAAAACAAATTCAGAGGCATATATTGCTTTGGATTTGAAAAGAAAGATTATCATTATTGCCGGTTCATCCTATGTTGGTGAGATTAAAAAAGCAGTATTTTCTGCAATGAATTACCTTCTACCATTTAAAGACATATTTCCTATGCATTGTTCAGCAAATACAGATGAGACAGGGAATACTTCTCTGTTCTTTGGTTTATCAGGCACAGGGAAAACTACCCTTTCAGCAGATATTACAAGACAACTTATTGGTGATGATGAACATGGATGGGGTGAAAATGGGATATTCAATTTTGAAGGCGGCTGTTATGCAAAAACAATAAATCTTAAAAGAGAAAATGAACCGCAGATATTTGATGCAATCAAATTTGGTTCTTTGCTTGAAAATGTTGTTTTAGATGACAAAACAGGAGACCCGGATTATACTGATGATAAATATACACAAAATACAAGATCAGCATATCCAATTTATTTTATTCCCAATGCTGTGCTGAAAGGTATGGGGAATCATCCAAATACAGTTGTATTCCTTACAGCAGATGCATTTGGTGTTTTACCTCCCATTTCCCGTCTCACTCCTGAGCAGGCAATGTACCAATTTGTGCTGGGCTATACAAGCAAACTTGCAGGAACAGAAAGAGGAATAGTAGCACCGCAAATGACATTTTCAATGTGCTTTGGAGCGCCTTTTATGATGCTGCATCCACAAAGATATGCTGAGATGTTAAAGGCAAAAATCAAGAAATACAAAACAACAGTATATCTCCTTAATACAGGATGGTCAGGCGGACCCTATGGAATTGGAGAGAGAATTTCGCTAAAATATACAAGAGCAATGGTAAGTGCGGCAATCAATAAGAATTTTGATAATATTGAATTTGTCAAAGAGGATTTCTTTGGATTTTTTATTCCAAAAGAATGTCCCAATGTACCTTCTGATATTCTAAGCCCTATGAATACCTGGGAAGATAAGGAAGCATATAAAAAGCAGGCAAAAGAATTAAAAGAAAAATGCGATAAACAAATAGAATCTTTACAGTTAAAAATATGATCAAACTGATTATTGCTTTAATTGCAGTAATAGTTCTTATAGTAAGTTTTATGAAAGAAAAAAGGCGGAAATTTATTTTCCGCCTTATCTGTTTCATCATCTTATTACTTTTATTATTTATTAACCCAAGACTACTCTTAATATCAAAACCAATTATTACATATGATAATTCACTTTCCTTTAATATGGATTTTAATGATTTTAATAAGATTGATGCAATGAAAAACCATTTTGAACCATACTATGAAATCATTGAATCAGATACACCTTATACGAATTCTACATATCATTTTTCGGATCTACCGGATTTTAATAATATGCATTTTAATTTCAATGATACAGGCATTGATACAGCATTCTACTTAAAGGATACCTTGTTTATAAGGATCAAAGCATTTTCAGGATCAACAATCCCATGCTCTCTCTTTATTGATCAGGATACTTGTTTTATTAATAGTAAAGACACTACTATTATTATAATAAAATCAGGCATTAAAAAAGTTACATTACATTCTAATGACAAAAATCCATATAATCACAGTATTATAATTGGCAATAAACCAATTATTTTTATTCTTGATAAAATATATTCCAAACACCTACAGGAATTTGTGTTTTTTTTGCAGGGAATGTATCCTGATTATGATTTCAGAGGGGCAATTAAAAAAAATGATAAAATTGTTTCAACATCAGATAATTATGCAGGAATAATTCTTTTGGGTGATATTTCCAATAATGATTTAATAAAGCCATTTATTCATATTAATAATGAAAATGATAATGATATGATTAAATTAAACAAATGGCTTTTAGATAAATCCAAATTCACGAACAGAATCAAAAATCCATTCAATTCAGGCAAAGATACAAAATTGAATTCATTGAAAAAGGGCTATTTGATTATTAGAAGATATGGAATATGGATTCTTCTGTTTTTGATTACTGTAATAACCGGAGCAATTATTTATTGAAATATTACAACTTTTTTTCTTAACAAAATTTCTTTTCCATTATTAATAATTAGAAAATATACTCCACTAACCTGTTGTTCATTTTTATAATGATAGGTTCCCTTTCTTATAATTCCATTATACAATTCCTGACATAATCTTCCATTAATATCATATAAATTAACTGAGTATGTATTATTCTCAAAAACTCCGATTACAAAATCATTGTTTTTATAATATAAACTGCCTGACATTAGTATTGGTTTATATGTCCCTGTAAATCTTTCAAAAAAGAATTTTGTTGCTAAAGCAGGTGGGATATTGCTGAAACTAATACTCATTGAATCCCTTATTAATGGTATTCCATTTGACATATAAAAGGAATCTCCAGAAAATCCAAGATAATGTTCATTATCAAATTGTATTCCATTTACAATACTATCACTGCATGATATATTGTAGAAATGGATATTTATATTACTTGTATCGGCTTGAATTAAAAATGAAAAAGTATCATATTTACTATTAATAACATTATTATACAGAATTGATACATTGGCATTAATCTCATTTGTTTTATAAACAACAAAACCATTTAAATCATCTAAATTATCTGAGACAAATGAAATATCCGAAAATCTGTAATCCTGCCATGCACAGATAAATGACGGTTGCTCAATATCCGCAGATGGTAATGCTCTTATTGTATAAAGCGGTTTTCTTATACTATCAACAGCAAGAATACCATTTGCATTTAAAAATAGTGCATCATGTTTTACTCCATTAAGATTGAATTCAAATGGAATATCAATTTTAACTGTTTCATCATCATTAAAATTTATCACACTCCATCCTGTCTTCTCTTCTGTTATATCAAAAAATATTGGCCTATTCTCCAAATCAATCATATCACTTGTATATATATAATAATTATTAATGGGTCCTAAAAAAGCATAAGAACTTTTTAATTTAAGTGGAATACTAAAAATATGTTCACTCTTATAGGAACCGAGATTCATACTCACAGTTATACTTATTTCATCTATTTCTGCATTATTGGGATTAATCCCAAATAGTAAAGAATAGATTTCGTCCGGAGAAAGGGAATCAATAGTTACAGAAGGATAAATCAATTCACCATTATCACATTCAATAGTTGCTATAATATTTTTACTTTTTACACTTGATATATTTTTTGCAGTAAAATGTATAATATTAACCTTACCCATTGTTACTGCTTCATTTGTATCATTTCCACAAATAGAATAATCATATTCAACTGAAAATGAAGGTCTAAGTTCCGAAACCGATATTAATGAAGTAACGGTATCATTGGAAAATACTATATTCAGCGAACAGAGAGTATCCGACTCAATAAATGTATCACTGCTCATAAGCATTTTCAAAGCACTATTTATATGGAATAATGATAAAGGCAGCATTGAGTCAATAAAACCATCAAGCTCTAATAAACTCAGATGTTCCGGAATATATTGCATGTACATTGATATACTGTCTGCCTGTGAATTTCCGAAATTCTTCAAATCCAAATCAAAGACCAGAGTATCAACTTTAATGTCAGCAACATTATAACTGTTCAAAGCAACAAATGGTCCATCATCTATAAATACTACTAATTGATCTTTTATAAATCGCCCGGGAATATAAATAGAAAAATCGGCTGTATCTCCAATACTATAAGTATGTGTTAAACTATAATCTGATTGTAAAGATATTGTTATACTATCACTGATATTTCCATTCATTCCAAGCATACAAAATGCAGGCTTATTTAATGCTCCATCAAAATCAATATTAAAACTAAAATCACTTTCCGAAGCTGGTTTATACTTATCATAATCAATACTAATATTGCTAATTCCAAAATTTCCAAAATATATATCTGGGACAGTAAAATAATTATACTTTTCAAAATATCTTCTTGTCATTGATAAAGTATCTCCATAATGAATAAGGTACTGCATTTTCCCTTTATTCATTGCATTTAGAATATAATCACCCTTTATCAGTGAATCAATAAAATATCTTTGAAGTACATCATCCTGTTCCCAAAATGTAAGTTGGGAAGAACCAATAAATCCAATTGCCCCCTTATTAAATTTATCAATCCAATTACCTCCAAAAAAACTAGTATAATAATAATTGCCTGTTAAGCAGGCAAATGAAAACACAAATGGAAAATAGGGAGTATTAACAAGATTTTCAATATCACTATCATAAAAGGATGGACCATTCCATGTATATGCTGATCCATGTCCTGAATAAAAAACCATTTCTCTGCCATCATTAATTGCTTCTGTAATAGGAATACCCGCATTATAATAATAAAATAATGAGTCCGTATCATAGCCAATTTGTCTAAATTTTTCCATTGAATATATTTGAGTGTTTTCTGCTATTGTATGATAAGAAACATCATCAGATGCCATAAAATAAGCATTGTTTCTGAAATCATCTTCATTACCAATAAGTGATTTTTCAATCCTTTCAAAGTATTCCAAAAATATTGAACTGGAATCAAAAGATAATCGGGAAACAATAATATCAGGTAAATAGTCCATAGTATCCATCAATGTATAATTCAGATCAGTATAAGGTGTACCACTCCCAATACCCCAATTAGCAATAATCTTTGTTCTGCTGCCCATTAATAGAAGAAAAGAAAATGGTGTTGAACTATATTTATTTATCAAAAATGTTCTTATTGAATCAGCAGTGCTTCCGGTTTCATTAATGGAAAAACTTTCAGGAGTCCTGCCTCTTCGCTTAAAAAACCATTCTGTTTCATCAATAATATCAGCAAAATCATTATGGTATATTATTACAATGTTATTATCTATTGATTTTTCCTTGCTTTTTAATAATTGAACATCAATATTATATGTATTTACTAATAAGATATTTTTTGATGGAATATAATTAAATGGATACACTTCAAGAATATCCATATTATTAAGACGAATAATATTATATTCATTTTCAAGTATTTTGAAATTAGTAGAATAAAATTCTTTATTTATTGAATAAATATCATTAGCATAAGTGGATTTTGGAATAGGCTTTTTTATGGGAATAAGATATGTGGATAAATAAATTGTATCCTGATTAATAAGTTCAATAGAAATATCTTCTATCACTCCGGACATTTTTTTTCTGTAAACAGGAATATCAGGAAACCCTGGTTCCAAGGGCAATTTGTAATAATCGGTTTTCAGATGAATAAAATCTTGCTTATATTCAAGTTCAAATTCCGGTTTTAGTACAAATGCTTCAATTGATGTAAATAAAACACAGATTAAAATTCCGCACCAAAGTCCACGTGCCAATAATAATCTGGTGATAATGTCCTCATATCTGTGTGCCTTGCTACATCCACTTTCAGAATTGCTAACCATATATCCATCCTTATACCTGCTCCGAATCCCATTTTCAAATCATCTAATACAAATTGATCCGTCATCAGGCGGGTATCCGTAATATCATCTTTTGCAATACCAAAATCAGTAAATACCACTCCCCTTATATTACCAAAATAAAATCCCTGTACAGGAAATTTTATTTGATCAATCAAAGGAAACCTTAATTCAATATTTGAATAATATACATTACTGGCAAAATACTCTCCATAATTGTATCCCCTTACTGTTCCAGTACCACCAAGATACTCTGCAAAATATTCAGGACCTAAATATGAGATTCCTGCTAAATGAAGAGCTATCTGTGAACGAGTTGTTAGAACAATATATTTTCTTATATCAAAATTAACATATATATGACGAAACTCAGGTACAGTAAAATCAAAGCTATTATTAACTGATGAACTTGTCAAATAAAAAGCAGCACCCATATCCATTCTGAATGCGTCTCCATTAACCGGTCCATAGTATCCCCATATAGCATTGTCATGAACAAATGATAGTATAATTGAACTGCCTAATCGTGAGTATAAAGAATTTCTTTCACTAATATCATAATAATAAGTATATCTATTTTCATAGACCTCATAATTGTACATATCAATCTCAAAATCAAATCTATTGTATCTATCAATCGGCATACTGGCAAGTGTTCCAATCCCATTATAAACATGTACCTGTGAAATATAGTAATCTACAAAATACTCATTTTGAACATTGAGAAACATAATAGCATAATTTATTCTATTTCTCAAATTCCAGTATTGTATGGTTGCATATCCATTTCCTGTTGTTGAAAGTTTTTGCATTGAAATATATAATCTATTATCACCCATAATATCACTTATGGCAACATCTAATAAACCAATTAAACCATATCCGGGAGTATATGAAAATGCTCCGGCAAGCCAATCAAAAGAAACTCTAAATGGTGGGTTTTCTCCCTTAACCACATTATAAATATATGGGAAAAAGATTTTTGCATAATCATCAAGTTCAATTTCTTTATCAATATTCTTTGTATTTTTAAAAGGATTTGTGATCATTCTAATATCCATTTTCATTTCTTCCATATATCTTACTACAAGAATATTTCCATCAGATGAAATGGAAGGATCAAAAACCCCGGTAATAACATCTGTAATCTGCTTAATTGAATCATTTTTCATATTCAAAAAAAAGATATTTGAAATATCCGTTATATTACCTTCAAATACAATTATGCTATCACCTAAAATATCAAAATTAATAATAGAACCAGTATTTTTAGCGGATATTCTTTTCATATTTCCTGTATTGATATTATATGAGAATAATGAATACAATTGATAATCCCAAATATCCTCTCCAAATGGTCTTGTGCTTGAAAATATAATTGTTGAATCATTGAGGAATCTTGGATTTATATCATCATATATATCATCTGTGATTATGACTTCTTCATTCTTATTAATATCATATATGACAATATCAGTTTTACCCTTTTTCATAAGAGTAAAAACAATTTTATCTTTAATACTATTAGTTGCAGGAGAAAATAATCCATCTGCTTTAAAATCTTTTTTAAATACCTGTTTTCTTTTCTTAATATCATAAGCAATAATTCTCTCAAGATTTTTATTTCTCACACTAAAAAGCAACCATTCGCCATCAGGTGACCAAGTTAAATTTCCCTGTTTTAAATGAAAACTTTCATAATTTCTTGTAAGTGTTCTTGGAATGATTTTAATCTTTTTCTTGGGATTTCCTGTTTCTAATAGATATATATCAAAAAAGCCATGTCTTTCGGAAATGAATGCAACATAATTACCATCAGGTGAAAGTGAAGGACATACATTATAAGGGGATATTTTTATGAAATCACCCAGTAGTGATTTTGATCTTTCAAAAGAAACATCCTTTGTATTATATAAATCAGCATATCTTTTTTTAAGGTAAAATTTAAAATCTCTATCTAATCTTTCTATTTCAATACCTAATACATTTTTTATTGCTATATTCAATGAACGGTTTTTCTGAATATCCCTGTAAATTTTCTGTATTTTTTCTTCTCCATATGTATCAACAATATATTTTATAACAGCCTGTCCTTCTTTATATACAATATACCCACCATAATATCCCAGTGTAGTTAGATCCACAAATCCATCATTTACAACGGCATCTCTCATGTACATATCTGTTTCTTTATCCCATTTTCTTGAGAAATACTCTGCTGTTCCTTCAATAAACCATAATGGAATATCATAAATTACAGAGCTGACTATCATGCCTGCTCCACCCTTCCCAAAAAGCATATCAAATTGTACAGAATGCACCAATTCATGATTAATCACATGCCTGAAATCGGCATATGAACCATCAAAGGGAACCACTACTCTGTTCTTTAATGATTCTGTAAAACCACCTACAAATTCACTAATTAATTCCATTGTTACATTTGTCTCTTCAAAATCCTTATGTGAATTATAAATAATAATTGGCACCCTGTTCTTCAATTCATGTTTAAATGCCTTTTCTAATTTTACCATTGATGATTCTGCAACCATTACAGCAAAGGATGCAATCCCTTCTCCACCCTGATAATAATAAATATCAAAATGCTCTGTTTTTGTATAAAGCCATTTTTTTGTTGTATAATTAACTTTGTTTTGACTAAATGAATATGTTTGAGAAAATACTGTAATTGACAGAACAAGAAAAAGAATCAAATGAAATACTTTTTTCATAATAATTTCCCCACTATGAATCCTATAACAATTCCGATTAAAAGTGCCGATGTGAACATCTTTGATTTAGCAACTTCTACCTTATATCCTTTTTTAAATGCAAATAGTGTTACAATATAACCAATAAAGTTAACAACTATAATGAAAGGCAAGGTAACAATTCTCACAATCAATGGACCTATAACAGGTATTAAAGCGACAAGTCCCATTATTTCCATAAATAAATGTGTAATAAAACCAATGATTACTACTGAAAAACCAATAATTTTCTTATCTATGCCTAAAAGAAAGGCTATCCATATAAAACATACTATTATTAAAAAATAGACAAATATTTTTTTGTATGCTCTTATGAATGTCTTCATTTTTTCCATTAGAAATTCATACCTACCTTTAGAACAAAATTTGTTCCATCATAAAATCCATAAACATCAGGAACATTTTCCTTTATTTTCTTATTAACATTAAAAAATGTGAATATTGCAGATGTTAGATGATTTACAGCAATAGCAGAAACAGAATATAAAAAATATTGTTTTAATGCTCTTGATTGCTTTCTCATAAAGTAAAATGACTCAATATCATCATTGATCCATTGCCAAGAAAGAGAATCAGGAATTGTATTTGTGCTTATATATTCATCCTGTTTTTCAGTATCTTCAGGATAAATATCCCTTGCTTTGGATGACAATAAACTATTGTAATAATCTGAGTTTTCATATATTTCCATTTTCATTAATATTCTTTCATCATAATCGGATATATTCTTATCAAAAGCCAATGAACCAAAATCAAGTGCATTATTTCTATAATAATCTGAAGAAAAATACATAAATCCAGATACAATTATTCCTGTAATTTCTACAGCATTAAAGATATAACCGCCTTTATTATTGCCTGTATTATGCAATCCTGTTCCTGGAAATAGTAGTGAAAGTCCGGCATTTTTCAGTGGTTCATTTATTCCGGCAAATGTATAAATTGAAATAGCGATAATTATTAATATAATAATAATCTTCTTCATTATTTCCTCACAACAAATTTAAATGTTTTATTAATTTGTGAACTACCTGAAATTATTTTCAATTTCATAATATAAAATCCTGCTGCTAATTCAGTTACATCAATGATTTTTTCATTTATACCATTATACGCATTAAATAGACCCTGATTGATTTTCAATTTTCCGGAAGCATCAAATATTGAAATTTCATATTCAGAATCAGTTCCTGATTCAAATCTTAATGTAAATTTATCATAAACAGGATTGGGATAAATATAATTGTTTTTACCATTAACCAGAAGCTCATTACCCTGAATAACAGTTGATTTAAATGGATAATACCTGTTATTACTATTATTAAAATGATATGATGACCAATTTTTCTCAAATATGCCCGAATTAACCTCATAGACATATAGCATATTATCACCAACTGCAACAACATCAAGCAAGTTATTGTTATTGAAGTCACATACTAATGGAGTAACATAAGATGATTGTCCTGTTTGTAATGGAAATCCGGGAACATTATTTTCCGAAATAACATC
>CBDUZN010000065.1:0-10389 GCA_965371715.1 uncultured bacterium
GCTAATAGTATAAAATTCTCATCCGCATAGATTGTATCTGCTGAGTTATCATATATTTTAAGTAATGATGATCTATAATTACTATTTTTACCATTATTTTGAAGTACTGTATTATAGAGAGCAATAATATTTCCATTTTTCTTTGTTATAAAATTCACCTCTCCTGATTTTGAAGAAAATAATACCTTTTGTTTTTTCCCTGTAATCTTAATAATTTTCCCTTTACCTTCTGTTCCAATATAAAGATCATTACCATTTTTATATAAATAAGAAATATTATTATCATTTACTTCAATAACCTTTTTTATTTCTTTGCCATTTAATTTATAAAGTACATTATTTGCAGCAATATATATTTCCTTATTTATCTTTTTAAGTACATTTATTCCTGAATTCTCAAAAACAACAATTGTATCTAATTTATTATCTTTAATGCTGATAACAGCCCCGGATGGCATAATTGCGGCAATGATTCCAAGTTTCTTATCATAAACCATTTTATAAACTGTTTCACCATCCTGAAATTCGGAAATGGTATCACCTGTTAATATATCATATATAATTGGTTTAATTCCTGTTCCAATAATTTTTTTACCCTTTTCTTCCATATATGCAAAAATGGGTAAATGTGTATAATATTTTCCTGTATCTACTATAAAACCAGGACTTGCATAACTTTTTGATATCATAACACCATCAGTTGCAGGAAGATTGAAAGCGGATTCATGGGGAGAGTGGATCTTCTTACCTGATTCAAATCCACTAACAAATACAAATAGAATCATTATAAATATTGATAATCTGAATTTCATTCTCTACCTCCTGATTTTAATAATTGCAGTGCTCTGTCCCATAATAACACCTTGTGTTGTTAATACTTCCTCATTTAGCAAGCCCGCATAAATCTGCTTTCTACCCATTAACAGCATTTGGGTAATTTTAGTGCCGACCAATTTAGTATATTCCTTATTTACATCCACAAAACCAGCTTTATTATCAATCAATTTAACAACTATACTATTTGCTGGTTTCAATTTAGTAATAATATTTTTTAATTCATCAAAATTTGTAAAATCATACATGCCTTCACTTCTTGATAATTCAAATACCGGTTCATCTCTGCCGCTTATTGCTATTAGTACAATTGAATCACCATGTATATTCACCGGTATGTCAAGATTAAATTTAATATTTTCCTCATTTCCCCTTAATTTACTTAATACAATAGAACCCTTTATTGTTTCACCCGGAGAATAATACTTTTGCGGTATAATTATATCCTGAATTGAATATATTAAAATATCTTCCTTTATTTCTGCCTTAATGTATATTGAATCTATAAGAGGTGCTTTAAAAATGTTTTTTGTATAAGCATACAAAATTGATTGAATATCAATAAATGCAAATATCGGAGCATAATCAGAAGATACCATGTTTTCATAATTAACATTACCGGATTTTTTTGAAAATAGGGTCATATCATATTGTATTGTCATAGATCCACCCGATTTATAATTATCAAACAATGATTGAATAAACATTAATGGTAAAAGAGATGAAATCAAATCCTCATCTCTTACAAAATTCAATTTTATATTCTTTTTATCATTAAGAATAAATTTCACCGGAATCATAGGTGTTTTAATGTTCTTAAGAGCTAAAACGCCTGTCATTCTATCCTGAACTGCTGTTGCTTCATTATCCACAAATGGAATACCAATCTTATATGATAAATCCGTTTTTGCCAAAATAGTATAAATATATGCTTCGCTTACAGGAAATTGTATTTCTCCTTTCATATAGAAAGGATGTCCGAAAAGATATAATTTATCACCATCCTTATATGTACAGGTGCCTATTGCAGATGCATTCATATCCCCTTCAACAATCTTAACTGCTATTGCAGAACCGGGTCTTATATTTGATTTTCTTTTATCATAATATTCACTGCTGCCTGAACCGCTAATGGTAAATCCGCTTATATTATGAGGCATATACTCTTTCACTGATTCAATTACTTTGTCGCTTACACCATTTAAAATAATCGGATTCATAATACCCTGAAGTTTATAAATCCCATTTTTACCATATACTTCAAATTCGTCAATTTTAAGCATATCATTTATTGCAGTAACTCCAGCTATAGGCTCTTTCATATTTGCCCAAGTATAACTCAATGCTCCTGCAAGTTTATTATTAAAATAAACGGGACTACCACTCATACCTTGTGCAATACCTGTTTTCTCAATATTCTCTCCTGAGCATTTTACAAGAATAACATCCTGACTTCCAATATAATTTCTCACAATATCAATAACTTCAAGTTGTATTGTATCAATATCAGTTTCTTTAAAAACAGTTAATGCATAGCCCTTCATTCCTCTATGAATCTCATTAAATTCAGCAAATTCATCTCCTTCAATTATTAGTACAATAAAAATAAATAGTACAAATATAATTCTTTTCATAATTATCTACACCTTTTCAAATTTTATTAGTTTTGGGGAATTGCATTTTTCACTGCAAATATTAAATGCAATTTTTAATATATCCATTGCTTTCAAATAATCTCCTTTATGGTAAATAGTAAATATAATATCTCCTCTCTTTACTCTATCACCTATCTGTTTGTGTACGCACACACCTGTTTTATGGTCAATTATATCCTTCTTGGTAAATCTCCCTGCCTTTAAATGAATAAGAGCAATACCAATATTGTATGTGTCCATTCCTTTAAGGTATCCGCCTTTCTCTGCTTTTATCTCAACTCTTCTATTACATAAAAGATTATTTCTTTTCAATGTGTTTGTATTCCCACCTTGTGCTTTAACCATTTTCAAAAACTTGTCAAAGGCATAGCCCTTATTAATACTATAATCAATTTTCTTATATGCATTTTTCTTTGATTTTTCAATATTGTTTTTGATCATAATCATAGCAGCAAATTCCCTGACAAGATAATATGCTCTATTTTTGTTTTCACCTTTTAATATTTCCATTGATTCTAATATTTCAATGCCATTACCAGCAGTATTGCCTAATACCTGCGACATATCAGTAATTGCATATATCATTTTTTTATTAAAATTAATTCCTATATCATACATACTTTCTGCAAGTGTTTTTGCCTGCTTTGCTGTTTTCATAAATGCGCCATTTCCCTGTTTCACATCTAAAAGTAATGAATCAATCCCTTCTGACATCTTTTTACTCATAATTGATGCTGTAATCAATTGTATGGATTCAACAGTACCGGAAACATCCCTTAATGCATATAGTTTTTTATCTGCAGGTACAAATCTTTCTGTTTGTCCGCCCATTACTACCTGTTCATTTTTAAGAATTGTTTTGAATTTTTTAGCGCTCAGATTTACATTAAAGCTATTAATGGATTCAAGTTTATCCAATGTTCCACCGCTATGTCCAAGTCCTCTTCCTGATACCATTGGTACATAAAATCCTAATGATGCAAGTAGAGGGGCAAGAGGAATGGAAACCTTATCTCCAACACCACCTGTTGAATGTTTATCAACCTTAATACCGTCAATGTCTGAGAAATCATACATATCACCGCTTTTCATCATTGTTTCAGTAAGATAATATGTTTCCTTTCTGCTAAGTCCATTAATAAAGCATGCCATTAAAAAAGAAGATACTTGATAGTCCGGAATTTTATTATTTACATAACCATTGATAATTAATTCAAAATCATCTCTCCCAATACTTTTTCCATCTCGCTTTTTCTTAATAATATCAGGAATATACATTATTTCCCCTTAATAATAGAAATTGATGAAGATGTACCCAATCTATCTGCTCCGGCTTCAATCATCTGTATTGCCTTTTCTCTTGTTCTTATACCACCGCTTGCTTTAATTTTAATTTTTCCTGATGCAAGTTTTTTGAATAATTTAATATCATTAATATCTGCTCCGCTTGTTGAAAAACCCGTTGATGTTTTAATAAAATCCGCATTACCTTTAATAACAGATTCAAGTGCTGTCTTTTTATCATCATTACTTAATAAACATGTTTCAACAATAACCTTAAGAATTCTTTCACCGGCAATATTCTTTATTGAATTAATTTCATTAATTATATAATCAGTGTTCTTTTGCTTTAACATTCCAATATTTATCACCATATCAAGTTCATCAGCATTTCTTTTAATGGCATCCTTTGCTTCTGCTATCTTACTTTCTGTTGTATTTGCTCCAAGTGGAAATCCAATAACAGTAGCAATTTTTACATTAGTTCCCTTTAATGCTTTTTTTGCCAAATCAATAAAACATGGATTTATACATACAGAGAAAAAATCAAATTCTATTGCTTCTTTAATTAATACCATTATCTGCTCATTAGTTGCATCGGGCTTTAGAAGTGTGTGGTCAATATATTTATTAATTTCCATGTTAGCTCCTGTTATTATCGGTATTCATTCTTTCTTCTATTCTCCTTTCTTTCTCCATGTCATTCCCGTGAAAACGGGAATCCAGTATTTCCCTGTTTTTATCACCAGCGTACCAGCAACCAGCTACTTCTTCTTTCTAGTAACATCATAATTATTCCTTGTTTAATAATTTTATTTTTAATTTATTCTGCATTTTACCCAAAAGAATGGTTGTAGGTGGATATCCTGTTGATAGTTCTATATGGGTAATATCAGCATCAAATTGATTAAGTGTAGCATCAATAGTAAATATCTTTCCATCCAGAAGAACCCTATTCCATGCATGATAATAGAATGCTCCATTAGTATAAACAATACCAGTAACAATATCCGCATTAAATCCGGCAGAAAGCGTCATTGCAGCAAATAATTGAGCATGTTCCGTACAATCACCTTTGCCAATTTTCATTATTTCATCAATACTGAGTAATCCGGATACAATGGATTTATTCAATCGCTTAAATACAAAATGCATTATTTCCTGTAATAATTTTTCCTTGTTATCACCTGTTTTATTTTTCAATGTTTTAATAACAGTATTAATCTCATTATTTGATTTTACATAATGCTTACTTGTTTCACTTAATTTATCAGGAACAAAAAATGGAATTCTACTTACAGTAAGAGTATCACCTAAAATACTTTGTCTATAATTTGAAATATCCTCATTATCTACTGAATAGAGAAGAAATGATGCTTTTTTTGCATTTTTTATATTCTTGAAATTACCCTCTGCCTGAATAATAAAGTAATCAACAATATCAATGTTTTCAAAATCAATGTTTTTACTATCCGCTTTCTGCATAATAATGCCTTCTCTTGTTACACTCTTCACAACCCTCTTATCCTTAAAATAAATAAATGAGCCCATTGTACTGCTTTTCACATTAAGCACTCTATCATAGCCATCCTTATCAGCAGCATTAAAAACAGTTAATTTTTCAATTATTCTTGTTAATGGATTAAACATATAAAGGTCTTTCTCCAATAATTCATCACTTAATAATTCCATATTAAAAACAATTGTTTTATTACTAATATCAAATGTATCATAGAAAGAACTATTTCCAAGAACGGTCTTTACAATCAACTTATTATTATCTCTGTATCCATTTGAATAGAATGTCATTTGTTCACTTATTACGCTTGAAAAGAATTTTTCAATTGTGTAATGCTTATCATAAATTGTTAGATTCTGCCCTTTAACATTTACAGTATTATTATATACTATAAGTTTCATTTCTGAAATTTCATTTACTGTTATATTACTTTTTACGGTATCAATTACTGATTGATAATAACCAATCTGATTTCCACCAAGAATTATATCCATATATCTTTCTTCACCTGCTGCCACAAAGATATATATCAACAAAAAAATAAATATTATAAGTGTTTTTTTCATTTTATCTCCTCTTGCTTGCCATGAGCATACCTGCCATGAGCTTGCCGAATGGTCGAATTGGCCGAATAGTCAAAGTGTTATTCCGCACTGCTGAAAGTCCTCCGCGGTGGAATACAGAATCCAGCCTGCCCTGAGCGAGTATTATGAGTCGAAGGGTATTCTCTTCCTTCTTGTTCCACTCTGTCATTCCGCATTTTAAGCCTATTTCGAATAATCTGAGAAATATGTTAATCTTTGGAATCCAGTATTCTCTTGTCTTCATTTTATTATTTCATCCCAAAGATCTTTCCATTCAGAATTATCTTTTTCAATTAAATTCAATTTCCATTTTCTATTCCATTCTTTTAATTGCTTTTCTCTCTTTATTGCTTCGTTTATATCATCAAATACTTCATAGTGAACCAATATATGAATATTGTATTTCTTCGTGAAACTATCTACTATATTATTTTTGTGTTCAAATACTCTTCTTTGTAGTTTATTTGTAACACCTATATAGAGTGTTCCATTTCTTTTGCTTGCTAAAATATAAACACAATATTGCATATAATCTACCCAATACTAGATTCCGCATCAAGTGCGGAATGACACTTAAGAAATAATACATATCTATTTTTATTCACTATTTATTATCTTCTTTTTTCGTCTTTCTTTTTTCATCATTCTTTCTCTTTCTTTCAGTCACTTTGTTTTCCTTTCTGTCATTCCGCACTTATTGCGGAATCCAGTATTCTCTTACTTCCTGTTCCTCTCTGTCATTCCGCACTTGATGCGGAATCCAGCATTTTCTTCCTTCTTATTCCTCTCTGTCATTATAATCATATTTCTTTCTTCCTCTTTGAAAAGGTGAAGACTGTTTGCTCATAAGTATATTCCGAATAATTTGAGGAATATATTGAGCAGGAATAATTTGAGGAATATATTGAACCTGCCAAAGGTTCAATGTATATTCCGTTCTCTATTACAGAGCTCATCAGAGCAAATGTGTGAACCTTTTCATCGGCATTATTCCACTCTGTCATTTTATTACCTTTACTAATTTTTTATTTTTCGTTATTACATCTTTTCTGCCAAAATAACTAAATTCTGTTTTCATTATATAGATACCTGCCGGTATTTTCCCTGTAATTCCACTGCTTATATCAAATTTAAATGAATTAAACCCATCCTTAAATGGTATAATATGCTTTAAGAGCACTCCACCATTTCTATTTAATAATGTCAGCACTAAATTCCCTCCGCCATTTGAAAGGAATGATACATACACATACTCATTGGCAGGATTGGGATATAGGGTAAAATCAGTAAAATATTTTACTCCATGCATATGGTCAACAGTAAAATCCTTTGATGCATTTAATAATTTATTATTATAAACAGAAACAGAAACTGTATCGGTAAATTGTTCTGAATCTATTTCAATCCTCTTTGTGTAGGAACCGGTATTACTATTATAAATAAAATCATTAACTGTTTCTGTTATACCATTTACTGTTAATTGAGGTAAATATCTGTTTATATTACCCAAATAAATACCATATTTATCATTTACTTCAATATCAAGAAAATATTCCGATGGTAATTTGATATTGTCATTGATCTCAATTCCACTACTCTTTACTATAAGAATAGGATGCTGATTGTACAATGTATCTGATTCAAGATGTAAAAGATAATTATCGGAATTTAATCCATAATGAATAATATTATTATCCTTATATATTGCTGTTACTTCAATATTATCATAATATGGTCTAATTGCCAATGATTCTGGAAATGGCACTTCAATACTTAATGATTCACCCTCAATATTATATTCACCCCTGAATATTAATCCATCCGTTTTATTATAATCTTGATACTTATATGGTTCCTCATGCATATAATCATGCGAGTCCTTGTATGCAGGTTGATATACTACAATTGAAACATGCTTACTATTGGTATTTGCAAATACAAAAGAAATTGTATCAATTGTGCCAAAGGCAAAAGTATCATTTGTGCTTATTTGAATATCATTCATTCTTGTTCTTATTTGCATGGCAGGGTCGCCAATAATATTAAATGGAGTATTTGTTATATTATTCGTATTAATCATTGAAATATAATATTCTCCCAATGTATTAAAATCTCCCCTAATCAAGTCCCCTGTAAATATATATCTCATTAAATTCACATTGTCACCATCATATGTTGCTCTCATTGCAGCAAAGACAGCAGAAAACCCTGAATATGGTAATTTCTGAAAAGCATCCCCTATACTACCATCATCATAATCAAACTGTCCTGCATTACATGTGCCCAGTAAAGCCACCGGATAATTATATAAATTACTAAATTCATCAGTATCATCCGGATATAAAAGAATATGCTCATGTGCCAATGTATAATTGGCTCCATGACCATAAAAATAAACAAATCCCACACCCTCATTTAATTTTTTATAAATATCAAATCTCACCTGTCTCTTTTCTCCTGGATCTGTGGGCCAATGTTCATCATATGTTTGCTTATCACCCATATAATCCATCAAATATATTTTTTCATTATGAAAGTCCGAATTCAATACATTAGACAAATACTCAGCATTTCGTGTAAATGCAATTTCATGAAATTGGGATGTAGATCGTTTACTATATTCATCATCAGCAATCAAAAGTGTTCTATTCTGAGAAAATATTTTCATCTTTGTTTCATAATCAATAATCTTTTTTAATACATCCCTTGCTTCCCTTTCATTTAGTACAGTCATTCTACCGGGTATTACATCAATATAATTATCTTCTCCAATAATTGTGCAAAACCATCTATCTGTTACATTACTTGCTGATTGTGTAAGTAATGGTTCTTCCTTAATAAAATAGCCCTGTTCATAAATAGGTACAATATTTCTGTTTTCATTGGGATTAAGAATATTTTTATAATCATAAGTACAGGCACCCAAAAACAATAGATATGTTGGTTTTATTTTCCAATTAGCAAAAGCATAATACATTAATGATTTTATTGAAGCAGGATGTTCAATGCCCAATGAAAATGCATTATATATTTCATCAATTTCAAAAACCTTTACAGAGACACCGCTTTCCTCTCTATAATATTTATATGTATTTACCGCATTACGCATTCCATTTCCTGTAATAATAATCATTTCAGCACCATTGAAATTATACATATTATCATTATCCACATATTTAAGAGCCTTTGGTTTATATAAATGCGTTCCAATAAAGAGTTCCTCAGGATTTCTCACTTTAATATTATATTCACCTCTTCTTAATTCCGATAAATGATTGTTGGAATTTTTATAATATATTAACATATTCTCATTAGAAGAAATGTTAAGTATATTGCCATTAAATTCATTTGTAAAAATATCATCATAAATATCTTCATTATCAGGTTTGTACATTATCCGTATTTCATCAAGATACATACGCTTGTAATAAGAATCAATGTTTTTAAGTACAATTTTAACAGTATTACTGTTTTCAAGATTATTAACGGGAAATTCATATTCAGATGGAATTCTTGTATTATAATCCCTAATTCCTATTGTCCCTGCAAGAGAATCATTTAAAAATACTTCTAATGAAAAGGTATCATTTGTTTCAAAAAATATTTTCAATTTTAATAAACCGGTATTTGACTTTAATGATTGTATATCAAAATCAAATTCATATTCCATATCCGCACTATCAGGACCCATCCTAAATGCTTTCCACACCCATCCATATCCCGCTTTTAATGGATTTATTGAATCATAATGAAATATCATTGTATTAAAGGGACTTATCGTATCCTCATCAAATGTCAATTCTGCCGGATAATTTCTTAATAATGATTCATTTGAATTCACATCAAGCATATAAATATTTTTATTAGTATATGGATTATTATACAATTCATAATTATTATATTTATTTTTGTTATCTCCATAAATTGACTGTGTAAAGAATAGAATATATTCATCCTCTTCAAATATATTATTCGTATCGCCAATAAATGAAAATGATTTCTTTATTGGGTTTCTATATACAAACATATTTGGCGTATCTACCGGGATCATTGTTGTGCAAGGAGTAAAAAGACATAATTTATTTGGATTGATCATTAATGGATTCATTCCTGCATTCTCTAAATCATTGTAATCAATTTTATATATTCCAGTACTATCAATCTCAATCTTAATGAATTTTTTAATTGGAATTGTTTCATTTGCCTGGATTTTTATAGGAGATGAGTATTCTGCATTTATTGAAATTGAATTAATTTCACTTGCTTTTACTTTGTTAATACCATTTTCAAAATCAATACTAAATGCATAATTATCATAATAATACAGTTTACCATTTTCATTTCTAAGCGGATAAAGAGTAATATGTAATACCCTTTGTAATCCCATAAATACTGTTTCTTCTTCATAAAATGGTGATTTCTGATTATTATCCATATTTTCTATAAAATGCTTTTCTCCATTAGCATTCATTAAAATAGTATAATTCCCTGATGAAGGTAAATTAATATAAAACTG
>CBDUZN010000066.1:0-10271 GCA_965371715.1 uncultured bacterium
AAACCTTGTTGCTTTTATTTTTTCGGTACCATGAGGTATAATTGAAATTTTTAATTTTCTTCTTTTAATTTTTTCCTATAGGGTTCCAATGTACCCCTTGTTAATTCTTTCAATTTTTTTATTGCTCTTTCTTTTAATTGTCTTGTTCGTTCCCTTGAAATATTTAATTTTGTTCCAATTTCTTCAAGTGTATGAGGGCGGTTATCATCTAAACCAAAATACATTCTTAATATATATGCTTCTCTTTCAGATAATCTATCCAACTGCATTTTAAGTACTTCTTTATATCTTTTTCTCAAAAACGATTCTTCTGGTGTAAGAAATTCTGTTTGTGCTATTGTATTGGCAAGATACAAATTATCATCACCCGATAATGGAGTATGTAATGATAATTCAGTTTTATTCAATTTTATTGCATTATTTATTTCATTTTCAGATAGATTCAATCTTTTTGCTAATTCCTTAATGGTTGGCAAATCTCCAGTTTCATCAACTATTTCATTTTTTGCTTTTTTAATTCTACTAATTTTATTAATCTGAGAAAGAGGGATTCTGATATTATTTGAATTTTCAAGTATTGCTTTCATAATTGATTGTCTAATCCACCATATAGCATAAGAAATGAATTTCACATTTTTATCAGGATCAAATTTTCTTGCAGCAACTATTAATCCATAATTGCCTTCATTTATTATTTCAGAAAGGGATAATCCTTTGTTTTGGTATTCTTTTGATACACTTACAACAAATCGTAAATTAGATTGAATTAATTTTTCAAGAGCTAATGTATCCCCTTTTTTTATTAGGTGTGCAAGTCTTTTTTCCTCATCTGGTTTAATAAGAGGAAAATTTCTAATTTCTCTTAAATATATTTGCAGTGATTTATCATTGAAATCATGTATTATAATAAGTATGCCTCACTATTTCATATTAATAACAACCCAAATATTTATTCGTCCTCTTTTTACAGTTAATAGAAGGCTTTTCTTATTCTTATATTTTCCTGCTGCTTCATTATAGTTATTAATATTATTAATCTTTAAATCCTCAATTTTAACTATAACATCTCCTATTTTTAATCCTGCTTCAATAATGGGTGAATCACTATTAATATGAGTGATAATCACACCATTATTTACAATGGCTCCGAATTTTTTCATATTTGAAGATGTGATATTTTCTGCTTTTAATCCCATCCACTCGGATGATTCAATATTATTCTTTTCATTATTAATTTTTGCTTCGTCTTCCAATTTACCAAGCATTGCCATAATTGATTTTTTCTTTTTATCTCTAATTATTAAAATCTCAATATTTTTTCCAATAGGTGTTTTTGCTACTGTAATTCTAAAATCATTCACATTTTTTACTATTTGTGAATTAAAACTGATTATTATATCTCCCTCTTCAAGTCCTGCTTTTTCTGCAGGAGTATCTTTCTCTACCTGTGCTACAAGTACCCCTGTTTTAGATTCATCAATTCCAAATTTTTCTTTAAGTTCTTTTGTTAGTTCCTGAGGATAAATTCCCAAATATCCTCTTGTAACAGTACCTTTTTCTATAAGCTGTTCTACAACCATTAGAACCATATTTGATGGTATTGCAAATCCAATACCCACATTACCCCCTGATGGTGAAACAATAGCAGCATTAACCCCAATAACACTTCCATGAATATCAACAAGTGGACCTCCGCTATTGCCGGGATTAATTGAAGCATCTGTTTGAATGAAATCCTGATAAACAGGTGCATCTCTCATTGAAAGATTAGATCTGTTTTTTGCCGATACAACGCCAACCGTAACAGTGCCGTTAAATCCATAAGGATTTCCAACAGCCATTACCCAGTCTCCAGCCATGATATTATCAGAGTCACCAAAAGGAATATATGGTAAGTCATCTTTTGATTTGATTTTCAATACGGCAATATCTGTTCTTTCATCAGTGCCTATGATTTCTATTTCATCTCCTGAGAATTCTCTATTGTCCTGAAGTTTTATAGTTATTTTTTCTGCATTTTTCACAACATGATTGTTAGTAACAATATATCCATTTTTATTACAGATAAATCCTGATCCCATTGAAGTATTTTTTCTTTCTTTTTCCGGCATTTCCTTAAAAAAATATTTAAAAAAAGGATCATTAAATGGCAAAAATGATTGTGTATTTATTGTTGAAACAGAACTAATATGAATAACAGCAGGTATTACAGAGGAAGCCAAGTCGCGGAATGAAATATTAGGATTGAGAATATTGTTATTATCAATGGTTTCTACTAATATGGAATCCTTTGCCATTGCTTCCTTTACCATAGTTGATGAAATCGCACCTAATATGAAAACAAATGCAACAATAGCAAATATAGTAATGAATCTTTTCATTGGAAATTCTCCTTTCAAAAAGAACCGGATTAGATTTTTTTAAGTTCCTTTTCTTTTTTGTCTAAAAGTTTATGAAGTTCTTTTACTATATTGAGTTTTTCCGTAAATTCCTTACTTTTGGTAAGTTGTTTTTTATCTTTCTCAACAAGGTATTCATAAACATGTCCGCCCAAGTTTGTTAATGCTTTTTCAATTTTATATTCTAATCCTGCAATTTCCATTTTCTTACTGGATAATTTTGTGATTTCCTCAGATTTTTCAATTGCCTGAGCTAATCTTATCTTTACTTTACCCCATAAACTGGTTTCCATTTATAACTCCTATTTTTAGTTTAACTATTATAATAATAAAATACAAAAAAATGTCAATATCAGCACTTTATAATTAATTCTGCAAAATCAAAACAATACTATTGATTTTAATTAACAATATAATATAATAAGTGTTTAAGAAATAAGGAGGATAAATGGAAGTAACTCCATTAGATATAAGAAAACAGGAATTTAAAAAGTCATTTTCCGGTTATGACAAACGGGAAGTTGAGAGTTTTCTCGAAATGGTTGCAATGCAATTAGAAGGATTAATCAGGGAAAATATGAGCTATAAAGAACAGTTGAATGATGTTGAGAGAAAAATAGATGATTATAGAAGAATGGAAAAAACATTACAGGATACATTGACCTCTGCGCAGAGAACAACAGATGAACTAAGGAAAAATGCGGAGAGAGAAGGTTCAATCATTTTAAAAAACTCCAGTTTGGAATCTCAAGGTATAATTCAACAGGCAAAAATTGAAGAGTCGCAACTTAGAAGTGAGATTAAAACGCTAATCACAATGAAAAATAATTTTATTGCTAAATTCACAGGAATGATTGAAGCATATTCTAAATTGCTTGAAGAAGAAATATTGGATCATAAAGTTGATGTTAATGATATAAATAAGATTTTGAAAGAACATCCTGAAACAGTGTCAAATATCGGATCACTTTTTAATAAAGACAAGAAAACAGAAGAGCCCAAAAAGGAGAATCATGATTAAGAAAATCAAAGATTCGGTGGAGTTTTTAAGGACTAAAGGTTTTTCTTCCTGTGATATTATTGTTGTTTTGGGAACAGGATTGTCATCAATTATTGATGATATGGAAATAATCAGAAAAATAGGATATGAAGATATTCCTGATTTCCCTGTATCAACCGTAGAATCACATTCGGGCAATCTACTTGAATGTCGTATGCATAATAAGAAAATAAATATTCTTTCCGGCAGATTTCATTATTATGAAGGATATAATTTTGAAAAAGTAGTTTTTCCTTTGCGTGTATTGATGCATCTTGGATGTAAAATGCTTATATTATCAAATGCAGCTGGCGGAGTAAACCACGATTACAGAAACGGTGATGTTATGCTTATAGAGGATCATATTAATCTTATGGCAGGGAATCCACTTAGAGGAGCTAATATTGAAGAACTTGGAGAGCGATTTCCTTTAATGAAAGATGCTTACTCACTTAAATTCAGAAAACATATAAAGAGCATTGCAGATAAATTGAATATTGATATTAAAAGTGGAGTATATCTTGCGCTACAAGGTCCAAGTCTTGAAACAAATGCTGAATACAATATGGCAAGGATAATCGGCAGTGATGCTGTTGGAATGTCAACTGCACCGGAAGTTATTGCTGCTCGTCATATGAATGTTGATGTTCTGGGATTTAGTATTATCACCAATATTCATAATGATGAAAATCAGGATGATGCATCACATGAAGATGTAATTGAAAATGCGAAAAAGGCAGGAGTGAAATTACGCTCTATTCTGAACAAATTTATTGAAGAGGTAGATTTTTGAGAAAAAATATTGTTTTAATTATAATTATTTTATTAATTATCGGATGTACAGAAAGTAGCGATATTAACAAAGCAAAAAAACTAATTACTGAACAGAAATATTTTGAAGCAATAAATATTCTTGAAGGAATAGAAATACATAATGCTAATTCACATTTTCTGCTTGGAGAAGCATACAAAGGTATTCGTAAATTTGGTATTGCAGATTCATTTTATATGATAGCACTTAAGGAAAACCAGGATTTGAAAGAAGATGTTGTTAATTCATATTCTTCAATTGCAATGACGGATTTTATGAAGGGCTTCAATTATAATGCAATAAGATTTTGGGAAAAAATTCTTGATTTGGATCCAGATTATGATATCAATATTGGCTACTATTATCTTGGAAAACATTATTATGATCAAGAAAAATATTATGAGGCAAAAACATTACTTATAAATGCAATCAATATATCTATTCCTTCTGTATCGCGTATCAATACTTACAAAATGATAATAAATATTTATAAAATGGGTCTTGAATATGATACTGCATATATATATGTTAAACAGGCAAGAGATGAATTTGGTGTAAGTAATAATCCTGATCAGAATTTCACTGTTGATATGGGAGAGATTATATTTAAAATTGCTCAGACTAAATATCAAAATGGTGATATGAATGAGGCTATTAATCTGCTAAATGAATTTATTTCTATTGAAAAACCACGATCCCTACTTGATGATGCTTATTTGCTTTTAGGAAATACTTATTTTGATTTGAAGGAATATCATAAAGCAATACCGGCATATAATAAAGTAAAAGAATTAAATAATATTAAATTGTATGGATCACAAGATACATACATAGAAGCAAACAATAAACTTAGAAAAATTGCGGAAAGGACAGGAAAATGACAAAAAGAATAATCATAATTTTTTCAATTCTAATATTAATAGCAACAGCATGTTCCAAGAAAACAGTACTAAAAGATACTGATTTAAGTGAAATGGATATATTTGAAAGGTCATTTGATTTTTATGAAAATAATAATTGGGGAAAAGCAATTGATGGTTTTCAGTCATATATTTTTGCATATCCCGCAAGTGAAAGAACTGAAAAAGCACAATTTTATCTTGCCGATGCCTATTTTAATGATAAGAATTATGCACAGGCAATAATTGAATTTAATTATTTTCTTAATAATTTTAAGAATTACAAATTAAGGGAAACAAGTTTTTATAATTTATCATTCTGTTATTTCACATTAACACCATCTTATCAATTTGATCAAACATTAACTAATAGCGCGATAAGCGTTATTGGAGATTTTAGATTGGAATTTCCGGAATCACAGCATATAACTGAGATTGATTCTATGAATAGAATTTTATTATCCCGTCTTGAAGAAAAGAAATTGCATACAGGAAATTTCTACTTAAAAAAGAGGGAGAATAAAGCAGCTGAGGTTTATTTCTCAGATATTATTCCTGAAAATCTTCTTCCGGAATATATAGGGTTATATTTGTATAAGTATGCTATTTCTCTTTTTAATTTGCAGAAATGGGATGAATCAGAGAATTTACTTCTTATGATAGATGAGAATAATAAATATTATAAAAAAGCGGGAAAGCTTCTTAATAAAATTCGGACAAATAAGTAATGAAAATAGGGATAATGGGAGGTGTCTTTGATCCTCCGCATATTGGGCATACAATATCTGCCCAATATATTCTGAATAATTCATTGATTGATAAAATACTGATAATTCCTTGTAATGTTCAACCACTAAAAACAAGAATATTAACTGAATATAATATTAGATTTGAAATGACTTTAAAAGCATTTTCAAAAATTGATAATATTGAGATTTCTGATATTGAAAAGAATCTTGAAATACCATCATATACAATAAATACAATTAGGAAGATTAAGGAAAAGTGTAATGATGAATTGTTTTTTATAATTGGTAGAGATGAAGCGGGAATCATTAATAAATGGCATGAATTTATGGAATTAAGAAAACTAATGAAATTTGTGATAATCAAAAAGGATAATGAAGATTATATAATTGATAAAACATATTTTAGAGAAGATATATTTATTGATAATCCTATTATAGATATATCATCATCAAAAATCCGTAAAATGATTTATAACAGAAAAGATATAGGTGAATATGTAAGTTCTGATGTTCTTAAAATTATTAAAAGAGAAAATCTTTATTGTGAAAAATAAATTATTTCTTCTTGATTTAACAAATTTAATGTATAGATATCATTTTGGTTTTATCAGGCAGCCATTAAGAACAAAGGATGGACATAATACATCTGCTATATATGGAACTATTAATTTTGTTTGTGAACTTATTAGTAAATATAAAGCAGAAAATATTTTGGCTGCCATAGATGTTAAGGCAAAAACATATAGACACGATATTTTTCCTGAATATAAAAGCGGAAGAGATGCAACACCTGATGAATTATTATATCAAATGCCATATATTATTGAAATTCTGAAATTTATGGGAATTAAGGTTTTAGGGATTGAGGGTATTGAGGCTGATGATGTAATAGGAACTACAATGACTAAAATGGAAAATGAATTTGATTATTTTTCTATAGTAACAACAGACAAGGATATGGCACAGCTTCTAAATAGTAAATCAGTTATTATGAGTCCCAAGAAAGAAGATGGTAAGTTCCCAGAATTTAATATTAAAGATATTGAGAATAAGCTTAAAATAGATTTTGATAGAATTATTGATTATTATGCGCTTATAGGAGATAAGGTTGATGCAATTCCTGGTATTGAAGGTATTGGTCCTGTATCCGCACAAAAAATACTGAAAATCGTTAATGATATTGAAGATGAGGAAGAAGTAGCAAATAAAATTGAAAATGAAAAATTAAGAATTAAAATCATCAATAATAGAGAGAATATCAAGCTATATAAAAAATTACTAAAAATAAAAACAGATGCGGATTTTGAGTTAAGTAAGAATGATTTATCAATTAAAAAAATGGATGAAGAGAAATTGAATTATATGTTTAAAAAATTTGAATTATTTTCATTTATTGAAAAATTAAATTTGAAAACCAATGATCCTATCCCCATATTTGAAGATATAAAAAAAACAGAAAACATAAATGATATTCTGAAATACGATATTGTTGTATGTTTGTCGGAAAATGAGAATATATATATTGCAGCAGAAAATATTTATGGTGTTTTTGATAGGAATATTATAGAATCAAAAATCAATATACTTAAAGAGAAAAAAATTATTGTTGATTCCTTAAGAACAATTGATTTTATAATGGAAAATCTTATACCTGAAAATACTTATGACATAAGTATACTGAGAAGTTTGCAGATGAGAAGCTCAAAGATTGAGAATGTTATTAGAGAATACTTAGGTGAACTATATATAAGTAATAGTGTTTATGAAGATGCAGTTATGATGGCAAAAGCAGGGAAACAATTTATTGATGATTGCGAAAAGCATCCCAATATAGATGTTTACAGGGATATTGAATTGCCTATAGTGCCTGCGATAATTGAAATGGAACAAACAGGTATTAAAGTAAACAGAGAATTCTTCATCAAAAAGAAATCTGAATATAAATATCAATCAGAGAATCTAAAAAATGAAATATATGAATTATCAGATGAAGAATTTAATATAAATTCACCAAAACAATTACAGAAAATATTATTTGATAAGCTCAAAATAGATCCAATAAAGAAAACAAAAACAGGTTATTCAACAGATTCTGAAGTTCTCAAAGAACTATCTTTTAAATATGAAATTGCAAAGAAAATTCTTTTATATAGAGAAAAGACAAAATTACTTACGGGCTTTGTTGAACCAATTTTGAATTTATCATCAAAAACGGATTATATACATACAAGACTTGAACAATCATATGCAGCAACAGGTAGGTTTTCATCCAAAAAACCCAATATGCAAAATATTCCACAGGAAATAAGAGAAGGATTTATTTCATCAGGAAATAAATTTCAGTTATTTGCAATTGATTATTCACAGATTGAATTAAGGATTCTTGCTTATGTATCAGAAGATGAAAATATGTTAGGTGCTTTCAGAAATGGAAGAGATATTCATAATGAAACGGCAATGCGAATTTTTAATGCAGATGAGAATCAAATAACTGCTGAAATGAGAAAAATAGCAAAAATAATAAATTTTTCAATAATTTACGGCAAAACAGCATTTGGATTATCAAAGGAACTCAATATTAGTAGAAAGGAAGCAAGTGCATTTATAGACAGATATTTCAATGATTACCCTGGTGTTAAAAAATGGATGGAATATGCAATAAATGAAGCAAAGGAAAAAGGATTTTCAGAAACATTATTTGGAAGGGTAAGATATATTCCTGAGATCGATTCAAGGAATAAATTGGTAAGAAGTCAAGCAGAACGAATTGCTGTTAATACACCAATACAGGGAACCGCTGCCGATATTATTAAAATAGCAATAAAGGATATATATAATTTTCTAAAATCAGAAAATACAGACATTAAGATGCTATTAACAATTCATGATGAATTATTATTTGAAATTCCAAAAAATATTGATAATGATATTTTGAAAGAAATTGAAAAAAGAATGATAATGATAAAACCATTTGACAAGATACTTGAAATAAATAGTAAAATATGTAATAATTGGTATAATTGCAAATGAAGGAGGTTTACTTTGACTAAAAGAAATCCTATAGTTGTTTTTTTACTTCCATTAATCACTTTTGGTATTTATGGAATAGTGTGGTATGTGAAGACAAAGGGTGAAATGATTGCTAAAGGTGCAGATATTCCAACTGCATGGCTTCTTATCATTCCTATTGCTAATCTTTTCTGGCTTTGGCAGTATGGTAAGGGTGTTGAGAAAATATCTGAAGGCAAAACAAATGCAGCAACTGTTTTTGTTTTAATGATCCTTCTTGGCTCAATCGGAATGGCTGTTGTTCAGAACAGCTTTAATCAGATTGCCTAATAAGATTATCAATTAGACCCGGGATTCCCCGGGTTTTTTTATGGCAACATTACTTTTAGTTTTAGGCACTTTTTTTTGGGGTGCTACATTTGTTATTGTAAAGGATTCAATATCATCTATTGATCTTTATTCATTTCTTTTCTGGAGATTCCTTATATCATCATTATTTATTATACCTTTTTTTATAAAGAAAATAATAAGTATAAAACCAAAAGAAATTATTTATGGTGTTTCACTTGGCTTTATACTTGCATTGGGATATATATTTCAAACAATTGGTTTGCAATTTTCAACACCATCCAAAACAGCATTCATTACAGGACTTTCAGTAGTGATTGTGCCGGTACTTTCATCCATTAAAATGAAGAAAATACCTAATTTATTGACAATCATTGCAATAATCATGTCTGCAATAGGAATATATTTAATGACAGAAACAACAGGAATATCATTTAAAAGTGGAGATATGTGGGTTTTATTATGTGCATTATTTTTTGCAATACAAATTGTAATGATATCTGATATCACAAAAAAACATTCTGCTGTTAATATTACCATTATTGAGTTAATGACAGTTAGCATTATATCAATGATCTGTTCCTTGATTTTTGGTAATATAGAAATTCCAGTTACATATAAATTATGGGGAGCTATCATTTTCTGTGCTATATTTGCTACTTCATTTATATTTATTGTTCAAAGCAGATATCAAAAGGAGATGAGCGATAGCAGAGCAGCAATCATATATTCCTTTGAACCACTTTTTGCAGCTTTAACTGCCTATATAATATATAATGAGCGATTTTCCATAACAATTATTATTGGTGGTTTGCTGATATTTATTGCTATGCTCATTACAGGGAGAAAACTAAAAACAAAAATCAGGGAATAATAAAAATTAGGAATGTATTACGCAAATCATTATCCTAATATTTATCTTATTCTTTGTCCTAATCTTTGTCTTAATCTTTTTTTCTGCTTCTCTCACACAACCAAATAAATGAACTCGCTGCGAGTATTGTATATATTAATGTA
>CBDUZN010000067.1:0-10217 GCA_965371715.1 uncultured bacterium
ATCATAATAATTCGAAGAATATGTTATGCAAATCATTATCATTGTTTTCTTTTCCGCTATGTCACACAATCAATAAATTACATAATATTAATAACAATAATGAAAAATATGCACCCTCAATATATATCAATGTGCAAAAAATGCAGAGAAATCTGGCAAAATGGATTATATATGAATAAATATCATATCTTACACTTGGTATGAAATATGCTATATTGTATATAAAAAAACAAGGAGAACAAAAATGAAAAAAATTGTTATTTGCTTAATTCTCGTTTTAGCTTTTACTTTTTTAATTGCAAAGGAATGGACTATAATGGTTTATATTGGTGCCGATAATAATCTTTCACCAGCAGTTAATAGTGATATTGATGAAATTGAAGCAGCTCTTACAGATACTTCCAATATAAACTTTTTGGTTCAGGTTGATGGATTAGGAGGTGCTACCGGTGGCTATGATGATATTGATAATACCAAGATTTCTGAGGTACGGCGATATGTGTTAAATGAAGGTGGTGATGCGGTATCCGGTAAAATTGATGTTTCAGCAGCAGCCATATTGGGTGAATTAAATACCGCTGATCCAAATGAGCTTATTAATTTTGTTATATGGGGTATTACTAGTTTTCCTGCAGATAATTATGGACTAATATTGTGGAATCATGGGATGGGTTGGGTGAAAGATGAAAATAATACTATTATAGCAGAGGTATATGATCCTCTAACTCTAACAGGAACAGGTGAATATGTTGAAATTTCAGGAGAAGGCAAAGGTGGTCTTAGCGATGACACCTCTAATGATCATTTATGTACATCAGATAGGGATAGTGAATGGAGATATGCAATGGATGGCATACGCACAAATATAGGTAAGAAATTAAGATTTTTGGGTCATGATATGTGCATTATGTCATATATGGAAGTGATTTGGGATGAAGCAGAGGTAACAGAAATGATTATTGCCTCGGAAGCAAATATTGCATTTAATGGATGGCCTTATTCCTTATGGATAACAAATCTTATTGCAAATCCATTGGCTACCAATGATCAGATAGGTACATGGATGGTTGATGATTATGCTATTGCATATAATGGTAATAATGCAACGCTTTGTTATATGAATATGGAGGGCTTTACCAAACAGGTAGGAATGAATCATTTAAGAGATGATATATGGAATTTGTCTTATGCATTACTTAATATTGAAGGTGGAAGGGATGATGCATCTGTTAATAATTGTATTACTAATGCTATGTCAATGAGTTCAGGTGTACTGTGGGAAGATTTCAGGGATTTATGGCTATTTTGTGATAATTTGACAAATCATGCAGGGATTACACCGGGGACAAAAGGATTAGCTTCTATGGTACAGGCAGATATTGATAATCTTGTTGATTATGCTTGGGCAGGCGGTATATATGCAGGTTCACATGGATTGGGCATCTATTTACCTTCTTCCGCTGTATATTGGTTTCCCGGAAGTGATGATAATGGTACAGATACAATGGCTTATGAATTGAGTCCATGGGGTGGTGGTTATGCATATAATGGAAATTATGGAGGATGCGAACAATGGACTTTGTTTATTTATGGATTAACAGCTACTAATACCCTTGAAGCAAATGTAATGTTTAATGCGGGTGAAGATTTTGTAAATATTAATATAAATGGTACCTATGATGATTATGAGATACTGAGAGATGGAGAAAAGATTGCAGTAATATCATCAATGTATAAGGATATTGGATTAAATTCAGGTCAGGAATATCATTATACTGTGAATGCAAGAAAAGGCATTGATATTATTAAGATAGGTGATTATAAAGTAAAAACAAATATTATTGTTCCGGATGCCTATATTAGAAATTCTGTAATGTATTTAAAGAATACAGGTAATGTATCAGTGTATAATATCAATGGCCAGGTTGTTAAGCAGTATAATAGCAATAATTCAAATGGCAGTATTAGTATGGCTGATATGCCTGTTGGGTATTATATAATTAAAGGAAACGAATTCAGTAAGCGAATTATGCTTCTTAGATAAATAAAAAAGACCTCCTTTTACGGAGGTTTATTCCGAGTAATTCGAGGAATAAATTACGCAGGAGTAATTCGAGGTACATTCTGAGTAATTTGAAGAATGTATTCCGCAACGCAGGAGTAATCCGAGGTACATTCTGAGTAATTCGAAGAATGTATTACGCATTAGTAATTCGAGGAATATATTGATTATATTGGTTGTCTTCCTCCGCAGAAAAGCAGGTTTATTCCGAATCATTTAAATGGGGATATCTTTTAAATGGTATTTCCAAGAAAAAACAATTTAAAGTATTGATTTATATTAATAAATTAAGTATAATAATAAATTATTATTAATAATTAGGAGGCTTACAATGAAAGAAAAAATGGTTTATTTTTTCGGTAAAGATATGGCGGAAGGTAAAGCTGATATGAAGGCTCTTCTTGGAGGAAAGGGAGCAAATTTAGCTGAAATGGCTTTGATTAATTTGCCTGTACCGCCGGGATTTACATTAACAACTGAAGTATGTTTATATTATGCAGATAATAATGGGAAATATCCTGACAATTTCAGAGAACAGGTTAATGAAAATATGAAAAAATTGCAGCAGGTAATGAAAAGGGAATTTGGTTCCAATGAGAACCCACTTCTTGTTTCTGTTCGTTCAGGTGCTCCTGTTTCAATGCCGGGTATGATGGACACTATCCTTAATCTTGGTTTAAATGATGAGACAGTAAAGGGTTTAGCTACAATGACTGGGAATGAACGATTTGCATATGATTCATATAGACGATTTATTCAAATGTATGGTAGTGTTGTAATGAAAATTGACCATAGTAAATTTGAAGAAATACTTTCAAGTATTAAGAAAAAAAATAATGTATCCATTGATATTGAACTTAATGCTGAAAGTTTTAAGGAAATAGTAAAATTGTATAAGGAACTTGTAACAAAAGAAACCGGCATGGAGTTTCCGTCTGATGTGAATGAACAATTATGGGGAGCAGTTGAGGCTGTGTTTAAATCATGGAATAATGAAAGAGCAATTGAATACAGAAGAATTGAATCTATTCCAGATAGTCTTGGTACTGCTGTTAATATTCAAACAATGGTATATGGTAATCTTGGTGAGGATTCCGCAACAGGTGTTGCATTTACAAGAAACCCATCAAATGGTGATAATCATTTTTATGGTGAATATTTAATAAATGCTCAGGGTGAAGATGTTGTAGCAGGGATAAGAACCCCTCAACCAATTAATGAATCATCAAAAATGCAGGATGATCAGAAAACACTTGAAGAATTAATGTCTGAAATGTATAGTGAATTATACTCAATAAGAACCAAATTGGAAAATCATTACAAAGATATGCAGGATCTTGAATTTACAATTGAAAAGGGTAAATTATGGATACTCCAGACAAGAACAGGGAAAAGAACACCAATAGCAGCAATAAAAATCGCAGTTGACTTTGTTAAAGAAGAAATCATTGATAAAGAAACAGCTGTTTTAAGAGTAACACCGGCAAACATTGATGGAATGCTTCATCCAATGATAGATCCGGAAGAAAAAATCACAGTAATTGCAAAGGGGCTTCCCGCATCACCAGGAGCTGCTTCAGGCAGGATTGTTTTAAGTGCGAAAAAGGCAGTAGAGAAAGCAAAGAATGAAACTGAATTAATTCTTGTTAGAGAAGAAACATCACCGGAAGATATTGCCGGAATGAATATTTGTAATGGTATTTTAACGGCAAGGGGTGGAATGACATCGCATGCTGCAGTTGTTGCAAGAGGAATGGGTAAACCATGTGTGGTTGGATGCAGCGATATGGAAATTGATTATATAAAGAGAATTGTTAAAATAAACGACATAATTTTTAAAGATGGCGATATTATTACAATTGATGGCACATTAGGCAATGTTATTAAGGGTGATGTTAAAAAAATCAAACCGCAACTTAAAGATGAATTTGGAATATTAATGGATTGGACGGATGAATTTAAACGCCTTGAAATAAGAAGTAATGCTGATACACCTGTTGATGCTGAAATTGCAAGAAAATTCGGAGCAAAGGGAATTGGACTTTGCAGAACTGAACACATGTTTTTTGGAGAACAGCGTATTCTTGCAGTAAGAGAGATGATTCTTGCTGATAATGAAAGTGATAGGAAAAAGGCACTTGATAAAATTCTTCCAATGCAGAAAGAAGATTTTATGGGAATATTCAAGGTAATGGATGGATTCCCAGTTGTTATACGAACATTAGATCCGCCACTTCATGAATTTCTTCCAAAAGAGGATGAACAGATAAATACACTTGCAGGGAAAATGGGCATTACAGCAGCAAAATTGAGAAGTAAGGTTGATGAATTACATGAATCAAATCCAATGCTTGGCAATAGAGGATGTAGATTAGGAATATCATTTCCTGAAATTACTGCAATGCAGGTAAGAGCAATTATTGAGGCTGCCTGTGAAATTTCTCAGCAAGGAATCAAGGTTATACCTGAAATTATGATTCCTCTTGTAGGTAATGTTAATGAATTAAAAAAGCAGAAAGAAATTGTGATTGAAACAGCAGAAAATGTGATGGAAGAGAAGAAAATCAATATTGATTATTTTATCGGAACAATGATTGAACTTCCAAGGGCTGCAATGACTGCAGGTGATATTGCAAAGGAAGCAGAGTTTTTCTCATTTGGAACAAATGATTTAACACAAACAACATTTGGTTTTTCAAGAGATGATGTTGGTCCAATACTTGAAACTTACATAAAAGAAGGGATTATATCAAGAGACCCATTTGCATCATTGGATGTTGATGGTGTTGGAAAAATCATTAAGATTGCTGTTGAAGAAGGAAAGAAATCAAATCCGCAGCTGGAAATAGGAATTTGCGGCGAACATGGAGGAGATCCAGATTCAATAGAATTCTTTAACAAAAATGGCTTTGATTATGTATCCTGTTCGCCATACAGAATTCCTATAGCAAGATTAGCAGCAGCACAATCAGAGATAATGAAAAACAAGAAATAGGGAAACATAATGTTAGACCGTGATTATATTATATCAAATAGACCGGAGATAGAACATTTATTAAAGATTAAGAAAGTTAATCTTGATATTGATTGTCTTTATGAAACAATTTCAAAGAGAAAAGCTATTATAAATGAATTGAATGGTATTAGAAATAAAAAAAACAGTATTTCAAAAAAAATAGCGGAATACAAAAAACAGAAATTAGATTGTTCTGAACTATTTAATGAATCAAAAATCATTTCAGGAAAAACAAAGGAACTTAATGAGGTATTGAAGAAGATTGAAGAAAAAGAACTTGAAATGATGAAATGGATTCCCAATATACCTCATAAATCTGTTCCCAATGGAGAAAATGCAAAATTTGAAATCACCAAAGAATATGGTTCCTTTGATAGAAAAAAACTAAGTTATGATGTTATAACCGAAAAACATTTATATACGGATTTTAAGCGGGGAGCAAAAATCGCCGCTTCCCATTTTCCTCTATATACAGGTAAAGGTGCATATCTGGAACGAATACTGATGAATTTTATGATTGATGTTCATATTTGTCTTCATAATTATAAAGAAGTATTTACACCTTATCTTGTTAATGAGAATGTATTATTTTCAACAGGGCAATTACCAAAATTAAAGGATGATATGTATTTTATTGGAAACGATAATCTGTATTTGATTCCAACAGCAGAACCACCTGTAACAAATATTCATATGAATGAAATTCTAAGGGCAGATGAATTGCCAATAAAATATGCGGCATATTCTGCATGTTTCAGAAGGGAAGCTGGTTCTTATGGAAAAGATACAAAAGGATTAAAAAGGGTTCATCAATTCAATAAAGTAGAAATGGTAAGATTTGTTCATCCTGATGATTCAGAAAAAGAATTACAAATAATAGTGGAAAATGCCGAGAAAATACTTACATTATTGGGATTAAGTTATAGATTAATTCTTATTCCTGATAATGATTTATCATTTGCATCTTCTAAAACATATGATATTGAAGTATGGGCTCCTGGCAGCGGAGAATTTCTTGAAGTATCATCAATAAGTAATTTCAATGATTTTCAGGCAAGAAGAGCAAATATTAGATTTAAGGATGAAAACAATAAAAATATTTTTGTTCATACATTAAATGGTTCCGGATTAGCAACACCCAGAACAATGATTGCGATTATTGAACAGTATCAAACAGAAGATGGAGATTTTGAATTTCCTCCAATTCTACAAGATTATATTGCCAGAGGTGTTTCAATTTTCAATGAATTATGAAAAATATACTCATAATTTTTCCTTTAATAATTTTATTTTCCATATCATGCTCTAAAAGCAGTAAAATATTCTCTGGAAAAAAAGAGCCATATGTGAGAATTGCCTTAATCCATAAAGCAAGTAAGGTTGTAGTATCATCAGAGGGTGATTATATTCTCAGTTCATATAATGGAAAAAAGAAAGTTAAAAGCAGTGATAAAGTGAATGTATTTAGCGGAAATGATAAACCCATTGTTTATTTGAATGATAATATGCGTGTAAAAACCCTTTATTATCCAATAAAATTCAAACCAATAAAAGATTATATTAAGGTAAACAATGTACCATATAGAGGAGAAATACAAATAATAAAGGATGCCGATAATTATCTTTTGATTATCAATTATCTACCAATTGAAGAATACTTAAAAGGCGTTGTTCCTGCTGAAATAGGGAAACTTGACATTAAATTAATTGAGGCATCAAAAGCGCAGGCAATTGCAGCAAGAACATATACAATTAATCATTTGAAAAAACGATATGATATGGGTTATGATATGGAATGTACTGTTGCTGATCAGGTTTATAATGGCGTGTTTGCGGAGTATCATATAACAAATATTGCTATTAAAGAAACAGAAGGTATTGTTGCTTTATATAATGGTATTCCAATAGATGCAAAATATCACTCTACATGTGGTGGGTTTACATCTGATAATGAAAATGCTTGGGGTGGAAAACCAGTGCCATATTTAAGAGGAATTCGTGATGGAGGAAGTTGTTTATTCAATCAATATTACTATTGTGATGATTCAAAACATTTTAATTGGAAGCATGTATTTAAGAGAAGTGATTTTTTTAAATTAGTTAATAACAATATCAGCAATATGAAAGGAAAGGTTATTAAAGTAAAAAAAATGTATGTGAAGAAAAGAGATAATAATGGAAGGGTTAATCTACTTATTGCAGTAGATGCGAATGGAAAGAATTGGGATTTAACAGGCTTGGATATTAGGAGAGTATTTAGAGGGGTAAATGCACCGGGTAATTTCTTAAGAAGTAGATATTTTAAAATTATATTTAGATTTAATACGGTTACAATTGAAGGCAAAGGATTTGGCCATGGTGTGGGGATGTGTCAGTATGGTGCTATGGATATGGCAAGAAAAGGGAAAACATATGATGTAATATTAAAACATTATTACAAGGGGATAGAATTAAAAAAATTATACTAATTATTATTTTATTTCATACTGCAATATTAATTTTTTCTGAAACAATTCGTTCTATTACCATAGATGGGAATGTTTTTTTCAATGATAAGAAAATCACTTCAATTATGAAATCAAAACAAAATAAGAAATTTGATAGAACTACATTTACTGAAGATAAATCGAGAATAATCAATTTTTATATGGCAGATGGCTTTCTTGATATAAAAATTAAGAAGTATTTATCCAATGTAGATGGGGAATTCATAGATATTATGATTGAACTTTATGAAGAATTTAGAACTGTAATAAATGAAGTGAAGGTGTTTGGTAATAAACTTTTCAATGATGAAGATATACTCAAAATACTTAATATTGAAAAGAATATGCCTTTAAATTATAATTATCTTGCAGGTAAACGCATTGAAATAATTGATAAATATGCATCATTAGGATATATTTATGCAGAGGTTAATTATGAAATTCTTGATAAAGAATCAAAATATAGAAAAATACTTTATGTAAATATTGATGAAGAGAAAAAAACATATATTAAGGAAATAAATTTTGACTCAATTCCTTTGTCGGTAAGAAATATTTGTTATAAAGAAAACTATTTAAAAAAAGGTGGAGTATTTGCACCATCTGCAATATATGAATTACAAAATAAAATATTAGCAACAGGGAATTTTAAGATATTAAGTTTTAAGGCAGTAGGAATAGAAGAACAAGCCGAAAGTCTTATTGTTATGTTCAGAGGAGAAGGAAAACGCAGTAAGTGGATTGCCGGTGGAATTCTTTATCAATTTCCTGATAAAGGGAAATTATCTGTTGGTTGGGGGAATGATAATGTATTTAATAATGGAGAACATCTTTCTTTAGTATCATATCTATTACTTGATGTGAGATTGAATAACTGGATTAATGCCGTTTTATCATATAATGTCCCTTATTTGTTTAATACCAAATTAATTTATTTGATTGAAACTGAATTAAACAGGGAACAAAATGAATTATTCCAAAGCTATGAATTTTCAGTGAAAACAGGTATTGGTAAAAAAATGGGTTTCTTTTCTATTTATAATAATTACAAATATAAAATTTCAATATTAGATACTAATATATCAAATATTCCAATTAGAGTTCAAAATGCAACAACTAATTCAGCAATCTTAGGATTACATTATGATTCCAGAAATAATCCTTTCTACCCATTGAATGGATTTAAACATTATATTGAATTTGAATATGCAGGCGGGATTTTACAGGGATATAATAATTTTATGAAATATTTAGTTGAAATAAGTTATTATAATACGCTATTATCAAGAATAACAAATGCATATAAAATTTCTTATGGAACAATTATTCCTTTTGGAATTTCTGTGAATAGAGATATTTCAATAGATGAACAGTTTACTCTTGGCGGTTATTCTTCTGTACGAGGTATAATGCAGGATTCATTGGGTTCAATAAATGAAATTGGTACAAGATCCGGAAAAATGTATTTGAATGGAAATTTTGAATCAAGAATGCTTATATATAAAATGATTGGACTATCGTATTTTGTTGATGCAGGTCTTTTATATAATGAGATGAGATCTATTAATGTAGCGGATATTGTTTTCTCACCTGGTTTTGGTGTATTTGTAAAGACAATCATTGGTCCAATAAGATTTGATTTGAGCAGACCTATTAATATTTCCGGACCAATACAATTCTATTTAAATTTAGGAAATTCATTCTAATGAGTAGAAAGAAAAAAGCCTTAATTATTTTATTTGCAATTTCACTTGTTATTACTATAACTCTACCTTTGCTTGTAAATACAAATATATTTAATAGAATAATTAAATCACGACTTGAAGTAATACTATCAAAAACACTTCAAGGTGAGTGTCGTATTGGTAATTTAAGAGCAGACATTTCTTCTTTTCATGTAGATACATTATATATTTCAAATGATAATGTGATATCTCAGATTGAAGAGATTAAGATTGGGTTAAGCATATATTCATTATTAACAGGACGAGTTTTAATCAATTTCATTGAAATATCAGATGTTTTTATTAATGTAAAAACAAAAGGAAATTTACCTGAAGTAGATAATGAAAATAATATTAATGTAAACAAATTTTTCTATGAGTATCCTCTTTCAAATTTTGCTTATAATATTGATATTAAAACATTAAAAATAAAAAATTTTCATTTACAGTATGATACATTTTCTATTAGTAATGTTTCCTTAAATTCAAGCATTTCATTTAATAGGAACAGGATAGTATTGTTTTATAAGCTTATGAGTGGGAAGGTACACAAATACCTTAATGTCATACCTTCAGAAGGAGAAATAGTTTTTAACGCGGATAATGGGATTTTGCACGGTAATATAAGATTCAAAGAGGCAAATATTAATTATGATATTATGTTACTTGATTCAAATATAAACATTAAATATATTAATGGAGATATCAATCTAAAAAATATTGAATTATTCGAACAATTATACTCAATGGATGGAGATTATAAAATAAGTGGTATTATATCTTCAAATGAATATTACATTAATATTTTTTCCAGAATAAATAAGATGGATCTAATTTTCATAATATTACAAGCTGAAACTGAGAAGAAGGGGGATATGAGTTCTGAGTGAATTTTGGAAATTATGAATGAGGGATTTGGTTTTTTGAGA
>CBDUZN010000068.1:0-10110 GCA_965371715.1 uncultured bacterium
TGTATTAATATCATATAAATAGATGTTTTTTGTTTTGGCAGCATGTTCAAGCAAATTATCTGTAAATCCCGATTTTGAAAATAGTACATAATGCTTCTTGGAATTTTCAAACAAGTAGTTCAAAAACATTGATTTTTCAAAAAGGTTCTTCAGAATATTTATTCCTACTTTTTTATTACTCCATTTGCACTCAGAAAACAAAATGTTTTCATTTTTATCATCAAAACCAATCAAATCAATCTCCTGATTCTTATCCCACCATCTGCCAATTTTAATAATTTCAAATTCATTCCAATTGGATGATAACCATTCTTTGCAAACATCCTCAAAATTGAAGGATATAGGAAAAACTATATTGTTCCTTATTTTTCCTAAAACATTATTGATTTTTCCTTCTTCTATTAGTGATTTATTGGGTAATACAAAACGAAAATAGAATTTTAAAAAGTGGTCATTTATTTTATAGAGAGATTTTCTTGACTTTACAGGATTAGATTCGGTTATTGGGATTTCTTTGTTTATAAAATAGAGATCTTCTAATACAGATAAATATTTATGTAAAACATTTTTTGCTATACCGGTTGTATTGATAATTTCACTTGTTTTTCTGTTACCATAGGCAATTGCCTTTAATATGGAAAGATAAATTCTCGGTTCCCTCAGTTCCTCCCTGAGAAGAAAATCAACTTCTCTGTAAAGATAGGCTTCAGGCATAAGAATATTATGCTTTATATTATCATAGAGTAAATTATTCTCAGAAAACTGTTTTAGGTAACCCGGACATCCGCCCAAAACAGAATAAAATTCCAATTGTTTTTCAAATGAGATATGTGGGAAAAATTTTCTAACATCATAAAATTTGAATGGTTTTAAAAGGATTTGACTTGTTCGTCTGCCAAATAGAGGTGATTTTTCGCCTAAAACATCCCTTTCCATCATTGAAATATTTGAACCGCATAATATTAACACTATGGGTAATTTTGTAAGAATTTCATCCCAGCCAGCCTGAAAAATTGAAGGAATTGCCTTATTATCCTCAGTCAAATAAGGAAATTCATCAATGGCTAAAATCAATCTTGATTTTACTTTAGATTTTAAGTAAATAAATACCTGATTCCAAGCAGAAAACGGATGTTCTCTTAATAATTCATCTTGAAAATGATCTGCAAGTAGATTTGAAAAGATCTGAAGATTATCTTTTTCTGTAAATTTCTGTGCTAAAAAATAAATTCCTGTCTTGTTTTTCAGGAAATGCTTTATAAGTTCAGTTTTCCCAACTCTTCGTTTTCCATATATTACTATAAACTCAGATATAGTTGTATTATATGCATTATTCAAATGCTTTAATTCCCGTTCTCTGTTTACAAACAAAGTACCTCCTTTTATCTACTTTAAAGTATATACTTTAAAGTAGATAAATCAAGTGTTTTATTTATATTGTAGTTACCATTAAAAATTGTCCCCTTAAATTACTTGAATATGTCCCTACAATGGAAAAGAAAGAGAAAGAAAATACTGGATTCCGCATCAAGTGCGGAATGACACGGAAAAGAAGGAATGACAGACAGGGGCGGTTCGCGAACCGCCGCTACAATGATATGCGTAACATATTCCTCAGATTATTCGGAATATGCAATCTTCGAATTATTCGGAATGTACCTCGAATTACTCAGAATATGCGGACAACATAATGATATGAGAATATAAATTTCAAGGTACGCTGGTGGAGACCCTTCGGCTCGCAATACTCGCTCAGGGCGGGCTGGATTCCAAATCAAGTTTGGGATGACACGGAAAAGAAGGAATGGCAAGCAGGGGAGAAAGATGGATACCCGTTTGCACGAGTATGACAGAAAAGTAGAGATACTTCATGAGCAGAGCGGGGAGAATTTTCAGAATGAAAATTTCTGCGGATGAAATCAAATCAATCCGTGATGAGTTGACATAAGTGGTTTAATATGTTATTTTCAATATCTAATTAGTAATAAAGTATTTTACAAAACAAACTGAACTCTCAGGAGGTTCTTTATGAAAAAACGCATATTAATTATGGGTGCTGCGGGTAGAGATTTCCATAATTTCAACACTTATTTCAGGGATAACAAGGATTATGATGTAATATGTTTCACTGCAACTCAGATTCCTGATATTGATGGTAGAAAATATCCGGCAGCTCTTGCAGGCAAACTTTACAAAAAGGGTATTCCAATTTATGATGAGAAAGACCTACAAAAACTCATAAAGAAAGAAAAAATTGATATTGTTGTTTTCTCATATTCAGATGTGCCCCATCAGTATTTGATGTCCAAAGCATCAGATGTTCAGAGTGCAGGTGCATCGTTTATGCTTCTTGGTCCAAATGATACAATGGTTAAATCCACAAAGCCCATCATCTCAATTGTAGCAACAAGAACAGGATGTGGAAAATCACAGACAACAAGAAGGGTAACCGAGGTTTTGAAAGAAATGGGTCTCAAACTTGTAGCAATTAGACATCCAATGCCTTATGGTGACCTTGTGAAACAGAAGGTTCAGAGATTTGCAAAAATCGCTGACCTTAAAAAGCATAAATGTACAATTGAAGAAATGGAAGAGTATGAACCACATATTAAGAGTGGTACAATTATTTATGCAGGTGTTGATTATGAAGCAATAGTAAGAGAAGCGGAAAAGGAAGCAGATGTTATTCTTTGGGATGGCGGAAATAATGATTTTTCATTCTATAAAAGTGACTTGACGATTACTGTTGTTGATCCGCATAGAGCAGGGCATGAACTTACATATTATCCAGGTGCAGTAAATACCCGTCTTGCAGATGTTATTGTAATAAATAAGATTGATTCTGCTGAGCCGGATTGTCTTCAGGAAGTAAGAGATAATGTCAGAAAAGTCAATCCTGATGCAATAATTATTGAGGCTGCATCTCCTGTTAGCGTGGAAAACCCATCAATTATAAAAGGCAAGAAAGTGCTTGTTGTTGAAGATGGTCCAACACTCACACATGGTGAAATGAAGTATGGAGCAGGCGTTGTTGCAGCAATGAGATTTGGCGCTGCTGAAATCATTGACCCGCATCCTTATGCAGTTGGTGAAATCAAAGCAACATATGAAAAATATCCAAATGCCGGTCCTATTCTTCCTGCAATGGGTTATTCTCCAAAACAGATAAAGGATCTTGAAACAACTATTAATAAGGTTAAATGTGATGCAGTTATTATTGCTACTCCTATAGATCTAAGACGACTTGTTAAAATTAATAAACCATCTGTAAGAGTTGGTTATGATCTTCAGGAAATTGGCAAACCATCATTAGATGATGTTTTAAAAGATTTTGTGAAAAAGAATAAGATTAAGAGCAAAAAATGACAAAAATCGCTGTACTTGCTTTAGGTGGTAATGCTCTAATTCAGGAAGGACAGAAAGGCAATGTAGGCGAACAATTTGCAAATACAAGAATGTCCCTTGATGGAGCAATTGAATTGCTCCATCAGGGATTTTCTGTTGTTTTAACTCATGGTAATGGTCCGCAAGCAGGTCAGGAACTTTTAAAAAACGAACTTGCCTATAAGGAAACCCCGCCAATGCCCCTTGGGGCAATTGTTGCAGAGACACAGGGTTTTATTGGCTATATGATAGCACAATCAATGATCAATCGCTTAAAAAAAGAGAATATCAATAAGAATATTTCTGTTATTATTACACAGGTGCTTGTTAATAAGGATGATAAATCCATTGATGATCCTTCAAAATTTGTTGGTCGTTTTTACAGTGAAGAGGATGTGCCTAAATTATTATCAAAGGGCTGGATTGTTAAAAAGGATGCGGGAAGGGGATATAGACGCGTTGTTCCATCACCGGAACCAATAGATATTATTGAAAAACAAACAATTACCGATCTTCTTCTAAACGACAATATTGTGATTGCTGTTGGAGGAGGAGGTATTCCTGTTTTCTATGATAAAAATGGAAATCTTGAGGGTATGGATGCTGTTATTGATAAGGATAAAGCATCATCTCTATTAGCAAAGCAAATAAGTGCAGAAAAAGTTTATATTATGACTAGTGAAAAATATGTATGTTTAAACTATAGAAAACATAATGAAATATTACTTAATGAATTAACAGTATCAAAAGCAAGGGAATACCTTAAACAAGGACAATTTCCTGCAGGTTCAATGGGACCCAAAATTGAGTCAATGATCTCATTTGTAGAAGAAACAGGTAACTCAGGGCGTATTGGATCTATTGATTTGGCAAGAGATGTGATAAAAGGTAAATCCGGCACAATAATTTTACCCGGGTAATTATGGAAAAAACACTGCTTCTCATTAAACCGGATGCGGTAGAAAGAAATCTTATTGGGAAGATTTTGAGTATAATTGAGAATGAGGGCTTTGAGATTATTGATATGGAAATGGAAAATATTACAAGAGAAAAGGCTGAGGCATTTTACTCTGTTCATAAAGACAGACATTTTTTTTCAGGACTTGTTGATTATATTGTTTCAGGAAAAACAGTAATTGTATTATTACAGAGAGATGATGCTATATTATATTTGAGAAAAATAGTGGGAAGAACAAATCCAATAAATGCGGTAAGCGGTACAATAAGAAATATGTTCGGGCAGACATTACGACGAAATTCTGTTCATGCTTCGGATTCAAAAAAATCTGCCGATTATGAGAGTCAAATATTTTTTAAGGAGAATATATGAAAATATCAAAAATCGGATTTTATGGCATAAGAAATGTTGGAGCTGGCTTAGTACAAACAGTTGCAAGTAAAGGACTCACAGCTATTGTGTATGAGAAGAATGATGATATTTATCATAATGCTTTATCAATAATTGAAAACAATGTTGATTATGAAATTGAGCATTGGGGAATGACAAGGAAAGATAAGAAAATCATGATGTCAAGAATTGAACATATTGATTCATTTACTGATTTTATGAAGAATGATATTGATATACTGATTGAAAGTGTTGAAGAAAACATTGAAATAAAAAGGCATGCTCTTAAGAAAATCAAAAATGAATTGGATCTAAATATACCCATAATATTAACAGCGCAAATAAATATGCTTAAAGATATAGTGATGGATGATGAAATTAGCGAGCGATGTGTAAACATACATCCGGTTCCATCAGTTCCAACATACAAGATTGTTGAAATGATTAAAAGTGAAAATGTAAATAATGCTACTATGGAAATAGTATTGGAATTCTTTGAGAAATTGGATTTGGATATACATAGGATTTCAGATTGCCCCGGAGGTATTGGACCCCGCATACTTATATCCACTGTTATTGAAGTATGTAAAACCATTAAAGGATATGGTGTGAGCAGTAAAACTGTTGATGCAGTAATGAAGAAAGGCTTAAGAATGTATAAAGGACCGCTTAAAATGACTGATGAACTGGGACTTGATACAATGAAAATATGGATTGAGGAAATGAATCGTATATCAGAAGCTGAATATTGTGTGCCGGATTTGATTGTGCAGATGAGAGAAAATGGATTAAATGGACTTATTACCAAAAAGGGTTTTTTAATTTATGAAAAGTAGGTAAAAAATGAAAATTCTTGTTATTAATTCAGGAAGTTCTTCCCTAAAATACCAGATAATTGATACAAATGGAGAAAAATGCCTTGTTAGGGGGCTTGTAGACAAGATAGGAGTGGTGGATTCCTCAATAAAACAAAAAAGATTTGATGGTGAAGAAATCGTAATTAATAAAGAAATCATTAGTCATACAAAAGCAATTGCAGAAATGCATAGTCTTATATTGGATAAAAAATATGGTGTTTTAATGAGCATTAATGAAATTGATGCAGTTGGTCATAGGGTTGTTCATGGAGGGGAAAAATTTTCTGCTTCGGTTTTGATTAATGATGAGGTGATTAATGCAATTGAGGAATATTCTGAAATTGCTCCGCTTCATAATCCCTACAATCTCAGGGGTATAAATGCATCAATAAAGGAATTACCTAATGTGCCGCAGATAGCAGTGTTTGACACAGCATTTCATCAGACATTACCTGAGCGAGCCTATATTTTCCCAATTCCATATGTTTTTTATGAAAAACATAAAATTAGAAAATATGGATTTCATGGTACATCACATTATTATGTATCAAAACGGGCTGCAGAAATTATGAATAGAAATGTTGATGATTTTAAGGTAATAACCTGTCATATAGGAAATGGAGTATCAATAACAGCTATTAAGAACGGAAAATCTATTGATACATCATTGGGATTCAGCACAATTGCCGGTGTAATGATGGGTACAAGAAGTGGTAATCTTGACCCTGATGTGATATTGAAAATTATGGATAGAGAGGATTTAACAATTGAACAGGCAGAATCTCTTCTCACTAAACATTCGGGTTTACTGGGGGTTTCAGGTGTGAGCAGTGATATGAGGGAAGTAGTGAAAGCTGCAGATAATGGAAACAAAAGAGCCAATCTTGCGCTTAAAATGTTTTCTTACAGGATCAGAAATTACATTGCATCATATTCAGCAGTTCTTAATGGACCTGATGCTATTGTCTTTACAGCAGGAGTTGGTGAAAATGAAATGCATATAAGAAAGAAATCTCTTAAAGGAATGGAATATATGGGAATTGAACTTGATGATGAAAAAAATAATAATTGTGTAGGAAAGGAATGCATTATTAGTGCGGAACATTCAAAGGTTACAGTGATTGTAATTCCAACAAATGAGGAATTAGTTATTGCACAGGATGTAGAGAGAATTGTGCTAGGGGACGGTGGTAGAAAAAGTAGAAAAATTGAAAGGAATAGTATGTGATTAAATATGAATTTTTCTACTTTTTCTACCACCGTCCCCTGTAGATGAGGAGATATGAGATTATTTATTAAAGAGAAAAAAACCAATAAAATAATTATTGAAATGAGAATTGAAGAAAATGATTTTAGTAATGTAATGAGTATGCTTGAAAATAATTATTCTCCTGATAAATATGAATTTATCATTAATAATCTTGAAACAGATAAAAAAGAGGAATTTGGTAAAATCAGCGATGGATTAAAAAGTATATTACCATCTATTTCTCTTTTTCTAATACCATTTATTAATATAATACTTATTGTTTCAGTTTTTTTTGTGAATAGCATAATTTATAAAATTGCTGCTATAGTGTGTTCTATGATTATGATAATACTTGCAATTATTCTATTAAGGAGAAAATAGATGAATATTCTGATAATCAATTGGAGGGATTTAGAAAATCCTCTATATGGAGGAGCTGAAATTCATATTGAGAAAATTGCCTCATATTTATCCAGAAATCATAATATTTATTTTCTTACATCAAAATTTGATAATAGAGATGAGTATGAAATAAAAGGAAATATAACATATATTCACATAGGACATGAATTAACATTTAATTTTTCTGTTATGAAAAATATCAAAAAGATTATAAAAAAAGTGAAACCAGATATAATTATTGAAGATATTAATAAGGTTCCCTTCTTTACTCCTCTTTTTACAAATATACCGATTTTGGTAATAATCCCTCATATTTTTGGTAAAACAATTTTTCATCAAACAAATTTTATTTTTGCTTCTTATGTATTTTTAATGGAGAAACCAATAAAACATATATTTAAGAAATCATATTTTGAGGTAATATCTAATTCAACCAAAGAAGATCTTGTTAGAAGAGGCATAAGAAAGGAAAAGATTAAAGTAATTGAATGTGGTATAGATAGGGATTATGAACATCTACATAGGATTAGAAAATCACTAAAACCTCAAATTACATATATTGGACGCCTGAAAAAATATAAATCAGTTCAGCATCTTATAAAAGTACTCCCACAATTAAGAGAAAAGATTCCTGAGATTCAGCTTGTTATTGCAGGTAAGGGTGATTATGAGAATACACTTAAAGAACTTGCAAACAAATTGCAGGTATTGGAATTAGTAACATTTAAAGGATTTGTATCTGAAAAAGAGAAGTGGAAGATTTTAAGGGAATCATGGATATCTGTTTATCCATCTCTTATAGAGGGTTGGGGTATTGTTAATATTGAAGCAAATCTTATGAAAACACCGGTTGTATGTGCTAATGTAGCTGGATTAAAGGATTCAGTTGAAAATGGCTATTCCGGACTTCTTTATGAATATGGTAATCTTGATAATCTATGCTCAAAGTTATGTGAAATAATGGAAAATACTGAGAAAATGAATGAATTCTCAGAGAATGCATATAATTGGTCAAAGAATTTTTTATGGGAACAAACAGGGAAAAGAACAGAGGAATTGATTGGGCATATAATTACCTATGTAGTTACCAATAAAAAATGTCCCCTTAAAGTATTGTAAACAAATGTCCCATTTTTATGATATATAGTAATACATACCTTTGCTCCGTCACACAAGTAAACGGAGGAGCTGCTACACATTGTATGCCACAAACAGGGTGAATGTGCAGATGCTCATCCTCTTTCTTGTCCTCCTCCGCTATTAGTATTCTTATGTGTAATAGAAGGGACATTCTTTTATGGTAATCACACGATATATAATTACCTATTGACAATACATAACCTTAACTTATAATTATTAATAATGAATAAAAAGCTATTATTTATATTTATTAATGTATTTGTAATATTTATTACAATTTCTGCACAATGGTCTTCAATAAGCACAGTTTGGTTTTATGCTAATGCATATTTCCCCCCAACAGGGACTCATTGTGTAGGTTCGGATAATGCAGGTAATACATATTTGGTTTGGCATGATCATTGTAGGGATTTCTATTTTGATATTATTACCCGACAATATGATGGAACTTCATGGTCAAGCTATATATGGGTAGAAGATCCGTCGCCTGGAACAGGGGATTATTCAATTTCATGGATGCCTTCAATTTCCGTTGAACCAACGGGAGAACACCTTATTGTATGGGAAGATTACAGAACCGGATATTTTGAACTACATTCCAAATATTATGATGGAATAATACCTCTACCAACGCAAATGCAGATAACAAATGATAGCTCATATTCATGGTATCCCAATTTACAATATAAGAATAATGCTCATCATTTATTTTATATTAATAATAAGAGTGGATACTTTAATATATATTATAATTATTTTGATTCAATATGGCATACATCAGAAAATGTTATTGCTGTTGATAGTGCGTGCAGGGAGTTTTCATATCATGTATTTTCTGATAGTTCCATTGTTTTAGCTTTTACTATGAGAAATAATGATTTTGATAATTTATATTTTATTAAAAAGGATAATGATATTTGGTCAGGAGCTCCCTCCCCATTAATAACAGGCAATTTTGATATTTATTATCCATATATAATTAGCAATGATACCTATACATATATTGTATATACAGCATATATAAATGGTTTATCTCAAGTATTTCTTTCTAAATATAATGGAATATCTTGGTCATCTCCAAAAATGATCAGTAATAATAGTAGTAATGCAACTTTTCCAACAGGAATATTAAATAATAATGAATTGTATCTATTCTATGTATCAGATATATTTCCTAATGGAATTATAATAAACAAAATTTTTGATGCCGACACAGATACGATAATATTGGAAGAAACTGTTGTGAATGAAAGAGATGGTTTTATATATACTCCTCAGGTTACTATTGATGCATCAGGTGATATGCAATTATTCTTTACATGTGGAGATCAGGAATTTGCAGGAAATAGAGGACCCAATAATCTATACCAAATAATAAAAGCAAATGTAACCTTAAATATTATTAATAAAGAAAAACCATATTCATTAAAATATGGTCATAATGATATTATGTTTTCTTCAAATTCAAATTTTCCTATGAATATAAATATTTTTGATAAAATGGGAAGATTTATAAAATCATATAATAACATTACTTCATTAAGAATAAATGATAATATATTTAGTATAAATGATGTGTATTTCCTCTTAATAAGTGATGGAAAACAGCAATATTCAGAGAAGGTATTATGGTTAAAGTAAAATTCTACATGCTTATTTTAATTATACTATTATCAGTATCTATTAATGCAGGATTTTCAATAATAAGCAAAACATCAAATAGTATGATT
>CBDUZN010000069.1:0-10062 GCA_965371715.1 uncultured bacterium
TATTGGTGCTCAAATATTAATGGATTTGAAACTTAAAAAAATTAAGTTGCTCACCAATAATCCAAAAAAGATCATTGGACTTGAAGGATATGATATAGAGATTACAGAGCGCATACCAATAGAAATACCATCAAATCCAAAAAATAAAAAATATCTTGAAACAAAACGCGATAAAATGGGTCATATATTAAAAAATTTATAGGAGGCAAAATGAAATGCAAAGTATATCAGGGAAATATTGATGGCAAGGGAAAAAAACTTGCAATAGTTATTTCAAGATTCAATAATTTCATTTCTAAAAATCTTTTAGAGGGAGCTATTGATTGTCTTGTAAGACATAATGTAGAAGAAAAGGATATTGAGGTTTATTATGTACCCGGTTCATTTGAAATTCCTCAAACAGCAAATATAATTGCAAAAGCAGGGGAATATGATGGAATTGTTTGTTTAGGAGCGGTTATCAGAGGCGAAACACCACATTTTGATTATGTATCATCAGAAGTATCAAAAGGCATTGCCAAGATTACTCTTGATACAAATACCCCTGTTGGTTTTGGCATTATCACAGCTGACAGTACTGAACAGGCAATTGATAGAGCAGGAACAAAATCCGGGAATAAAGGATACTCTGCATCTGAAACTGTACTTGAATTAATGGATCTATTTTCAAAGATGAATGCCTGATGGGCAAAAGAAGAGATTCCAGAGTTCTTGCATTAAAGTCATTATACATATATGAATTGGTTGGAGGTGAAATAGATGAAATTGTTGATGATATATCAGAGAAAGAATCCATAAGCGAAAAAGAAGTTATTGAATATGCCAATAATATAGTAAATAAAGTTATTTTGAATTTAACTGTTATGAATGAAACTATTGAGGACTGCGCTAAAAACTGGACAATAAAAAGAATGGCAGTGCTTGATAGAAATATATTAAGAATTGCAATTGCAGAAATATTTCTTCAGGAATCCGTACCTGATGTAGTTGCAATTGATGAAGCAATAGAAATGGCAAAGGAATACTCTACCGATGATTCCGGTGGGTTTGTTAATGGAATTTTAGATTACATTATAAAGAATAAAGAAGATTTTGAAAAAAAAATGAAATTATGAAATATTTTTTTATATCTGATATTCATGGTAATTATGATGCATTAACTTCGGTTTTGGAGTATAGAAGCAAGCATTATCCTAAAACAGAAATTATTTGCCTTGGTGATATTGTTGGCTATGGTGCGCAACCCATTGAATGCATAAATGAAATATTCAATTTAACTGATAAAATTATTTTGGGAAATCATGATAGTGGATTAATCAATAAAACAGAAATTATTCATTTTAGTTCTAATGCAAAAAAAGTTATTAAATGGTCACAAAAACTTATAAGATTTAATAGTACAAAATTTCTTAAAAAAATCCCTTTATCAATGCAGATAGAGGATTTTCTTATTGTACATTCTTCTCCTTCATCACCTGATAAATGGAAATATATTACATCAATTTACAAAGCAATGGATGAGTTTGAATCTACTGATTACAAAAAAATATTTTTCGGACATACTCATATTCCTTTAATATTTAAAAAAGATGATAATGATATAAAAATGCTATTTAATGATGCGCTGATGATTGAAACTAATAATGAGTATCTTATTAATCCGGGTTCAGTTGGTCAGCCAAGAAATAATGACAGCAGGGCATCTGCTATGATTTATGATAGCGAAACAATGAAATTATTGTTTCTTAAAATTCCCTATGATATTAAATCATCTCAGAAGAAAATCATTGATGCCGGACTACCGGTCTATTTAGCCGAAAGATTAGAGAAGGGTATATGAAAAAATTATTAATGACGGGTGCAGAAGGATTTGTAGGACATTATCTAATAGAGCAATTGAAAAACAAATATGATATTTTGGCAACATATTTTTTAAAAAAAGATTTTGAAGTAAAATCCGTTTATCTTGATATTGCCGATCTTGAATCATTAAATAGGTATGTTACTGATTTCAAACCGGATATTATTTGTCACCTTGCTGCACAATCATCTGGTGGTGTATCTTATAATAATCCATATCAAACATATTCCATAAATGTACTTGGTGCTGCAAATATTCTTGAATGTATAAGAAAAGCATCCAATAAAATTAGGTTATTTATCCCTTCGTCATCGGATGTTTATGGAATTCCCAATTATTTACCAATTGATGAAAAGCATCCATTGAATCCTACAAATCCTTATTCTTCCTCAAAGATGATTGTTGAGCAGATTACAATGCAATATGTAATGCATTATGATACTGATGTTGTATTATCCCGCTCATTCAATCATACGGGGATTAAGCAGGATGAGAAATTCTTTGTTCCTACTGTAATAAGAAAGATCAGAAATGCAAAAGATGGAGATACAATTACTATGGGAAACATAGCCATTATGCGTGATTTTCTTGATGTTAGAGATATTGTTAGAGCATACGAATTATTATTGGAATCCGCTCCCGGCATCTACAATGTAGCTGCCAATGATCCTATTGTGTTAAGTGATATAGTTAAATCTGTCATAAAATTATCAGGAAAACATATAAATATTAAAATTGACCCTGATAAAGTAAGGAAAAATGAGAATCTGAGATTATTTGGGACTTTTGAAAAATTGAAAAAGGAAACTGGATGGAAACCAAAAATTTCAATTAATGAAACATTGGATTGGATGTATAATAATTATGAATGAATCAGTTTTTATTTCAGATATTCATTTAATACATAATCAGGAACCGGACAAAAGGATTATTGATTTTATTAGGTCTTGTAAAAAGTATGAAAATATATTTTTTTTAGGAGATATTCTTGATTTCTATTTTCCATATAAGGATTACTTTCCTTCTACTTATGCAATGTTTTTTGATATATTACAGGAAATTTCAAAACACACAAATATTTATTATATAAGAGGAAATCATGAAATTTGGGAAGATAAAAAATTGGATAAAAAATATAATATTAATTTTATAAAAGCACCATTTGCAATAAATCTTTATGGATATGATGTAATGATGATGCATGGAGATGAAATATTTGAAAATGAATTACGAAATCGCAATATAAAGCGAATATTGCTTAATCCCTTTAATATTCATTTGTTTTCACTTTTGCCTGTAAAAATAGAGTATAAATTGGGTAAAATCATAACAAATAGATTTAGATTTGATGATAAAGAAGAGCATTTAGCTAAAATTGCATCACATCGTATAAAAAAGAATAATAAATATTCTAAATATGATTATATTGTAATGGGTCATATTCATTATCCATATATTGAAAAAGATATTGGCTTATGTATTACGGGTGATTTGAGGAAAACGGGTTCATATGCTGTAATAAGTGAAAAAGGAGTGAGGGGTGAATATATTTAAACATATAAACCATAATGTACTTGAAAGCATCGTAATAGAAGCAATAAAGGAAGATAAAGCATTTTCAGATATTACTACTCAAATGTGTGTACCTGAGGATATTGAAGGCAAAGCACATATTATTGCAAAGGAAAGTGGGATCATTTCAGGTATTCAGATTGCTGAGGTAGTGTTACAAGTATTTGGTATATATTTAGTAAATTATGAAACAGAGGATGGAAATCATATTGAGAATGGAGAAAAACTACTCTGTATTAAAGGAAAAATGAGAGGTATTTTATCAGCAGAGCGAATTATTCTAAATTTTATGCAGCGTATGTCAGGTATATCTACAATAACAAATAAATTTGTTAAAATGGTTGAAGGCAAGAATATTAAAATTCTTGATACGAGAAAAACTACTCCAGGAATGAGATATGTTGAAAAATATGCAGTAATGTGCGGTGGAGGAATAAATCACAGAATGGATCTTTTTGATGAAGTTATGATAAAGGATAATCATCTTAAAGTAATGAATAATGATTTGGATGTTGTAAGGCGAATGAAGAACAAGTATCCTAATAAACAGATAGTTGTTGAGGCGGATAATTTGCCATTAATTAATGATATACTAAAATATCCTATTGATAGAATTATGTTGGATAATATGGAACCGGCAGCAATTAAAAAAGCAATAAAAATAATAAATAAGAATTGTGAAATAGAGGTGTCTGGTAATATGAATATGGATAATGTGGGAGAGTATCTAATAAATGGAATTGATTATATATCAATTGGGAAATTAACCCATTCATTCAAATCACTTGATTTGAGTATGAAAGTACAGAATGATTGATATAAAAGAAATTTCAAACAATATTGATATTGAAAAAATTATATATTTTGAATCAGTAGATTCAACTAATAAAATTGGACAAGAACTTGCACTTAAAGGTAATGGTAGATTTTTAATTCTTGCGGAGGAACAAAATAGCGGCAGAGGTCGTTTCAAAAGAAAATGGCATTCCAGCATAGGCGGTATATACATATCTATTGGAGTGAATACAAATAGTTTTAATTTCCCTCCTCAGCTTCTAAGTATTATATGTGCAATGAGTGTTATTGAAGCAATTAAAAAAAGAGATATTTTGCCGGTTTTCAAATGGCCTAATGATGTGCTTGTTAATGGAAAAAAAATATCTGGTATTTTACTTGAACTTATTAATAATATTGCTATATGCGGAATTGGAATTAATGCGAATAATAGTATTGATGAAATATCATTAATAGCAACTTCAATGAATAATGAAACAGGTATCAAGTATTCAATTGAAGGTGTGATAATTGATATTATTAACAATTTAGAGAAAATTAAAAATGAGAAGGAACAGATTTATAATTTTTTACGAAATAGTGGTATGAATGGTAAACATATTACTGTAAATACTGTAAGTAAATGTATTAAAGGTATAGTAACAGGAATAAGTGATAATGGTGAACTAATAATAGAAACCGAAAATGGATTGATGAATATTATTGAAGGTGATATTAAAATGGAGATAGATTGAAAATCACAGTTATAGGGCATGCTCATGCAAATCCGCAAAATAGACAGGATTTTGATTATTTGACTGAAGTGTATGATGTTGATTTTCTATACCCTTCCAAATGGTGTGGATCATTCAATGAAATATATAATAATGAAGATGGTTTTCAATCAATCCGTATGCCTGTTTTGCCAAATAGTTATATTCCTTTTTTGCCTGATTTATCTGATACGGATATTTTATGGATTGATGAGGAGCCAGTATATCCACAAACACATTTTATTCTTAGAAAATACTCTCATATTCCTGTTAAAATAATAAGAACATTACAGAATATTGAGAAAAGAGGATTGTACAGGAATTATATGAATAAATTTGTGAATGATCGGATTACAGATATTGTAACAATTGGAATAACTTCAAGAAATACTGCAAAGAAAACATTTAATAGGAATAATATTAATATTGTACCATTAAGTATATCAGATAGATTCTTTGACTTAGGAAAAGAGAGAGAAATTAATATGAAGAATCCATTAGTTTTGGGTTTTGCTGCAAGAATTGAAGTTTCAAAGGGTGTATTGTGGTTAATGAAGATTTTAGAGAAATTGAATTTTCCTTTTAAGATTATTATTGCGGGAGATGGTTCAAAAAAAGATACTCTTCTTGATTTCTTGGAGCAGAAGAATATTGATTTTGAATATAGAGGATTTATTCCACACAATGAAATGGATGTTTTCTATAAGGATATTGATGTGTTTCTCAATACCTCATTAAGAACAAAAAACTGGGTGGAACAACAAGGCAGAGGTGTGATAGAGGCGGCGGCATCCGGAGTTCTTGTTATAAGTTCTGATTCCGGAGAGCTAAAATATGTTCTATCAAATACAGGTATTACAGTAAAAGAATATGATAGTAAAAATTTTGTAAATGCAATAAACGAGATTAATAATGATAGAAATTTGTTGAAAACAAAAATTGAGATTTTCAGGAAGAATGCAGAAAGATTTTCAAAAATGCATATAGGAAAATGTATCTATTCCATGATAAAAGAGTATGAATTACTTAGCTCTTGATATTGGAACAAAATTTACAGGAATATGCCTGTATCTTGAAGGTATATGTATTCCTTATAAAAGAATTGATACGAATAATCTGGATAAATCATTATTTGAAATTATTGAAGAAAATCAGATTGAGAAAGTGATAATAGGTATTCCACTTAATATGAAAGGCGAAGAAACAATTATGTCAAAATATATAAGGGAGTTTTCACAGAGCATTTCATCATTAAATAGTATGGAAATAATTTTTGTAAATGAACTATTAACTTCAAAAGATGCCGAGAAAACCTTGCGAAACAGAGAGGGAATTCATGATATTAAAGAAAAAATTGATCCTGTTGCTGCATGCTTGATCATGGAGAATTATTTAGATGAAAAAAATAAGAAATATTAAAACAAAACATAGATTATTCAGTTTATTGATTTTTATTATACTTATAATAGTATCGTTATTAACCTTACCATTTATTAATAGAAATGAAAATGAAGAAATTATATTCACAATTGAGAGCGGGGAATCCATAAAATCAATGGCACTTAGATTAAAGGAAGAAGGTATTATCAAAGATGATAAATTTTTCATTATGCTCTCAAAGATGTTTGATGTTGATAGGAAAATTAAAAGCGGTGATTATTTATTAATGAAAAATTCCTATGAATATAATACATTGATGAAAATGTATCGTGGGGAAGTATTGTTAATAAAAATTACTATACCGGAAGGGTTTAATATTTATCAGATTGCCGGAAGGGTAGAATTTGTAATGGGTATTGATTCAACAGAATTTGTAAATACTTGTTATAATAAAGCATTGCTAAAAAAGTATTCTATTAATGGAAAAAATTGTGAGGGATTTCTTTTCCCTGATACATACTTATTATCCAAAGGAAAATCTGCCTATCAAATAATTGAAATGATGCTTAAAAGATTTAAGCAGATTGTATCAGATGTTCTTTTTAAGCCAAATGAGTATAATTTTAGCGATTATGATTTTATTATTTTGGCATCAATGATTGAGAAAGAGGCAGTTGTTGATAGGGAAAAGGCAATAATATCGGGAGTTTACTATAATAGATTAAGAAAGAAAATGTATTTGCAATGCTGTGCAACTGTATTATACTCTTTAGGCAAAACACATGGTATTCCTACCTATGATGAAACGCAAATAAATTCACCATATAATACTTATAAAAATCTGGGATTACCACCGGGACCCATTTGCTCACCAGGGATTAAATCTATAAAAGCAGCTATTTCTCCTGAAAAAAACCCATATCTTTTCTATGTTTCAAAGGGTGATGGTACGCATATATTTACCAAATCATATAAAGAGCATATAAGAGTGCAGAATAATCTTTAGGGACGGTCGTTCCTAAATTTCCATGATTTTGTATACAATGAGCATGATGAATAGTCATTGCTTGCAAAGCAATCTCATCTACTGAGCAGAATTGAAATATTATTTCTATTTATTTTATTTTTTCTTTTTCTTACACTGCCCCAAAAAACATGCTATTGACAAATATTAAAAATAGGTCTAAACTTTTAACAATTATAAAAAGGAGGTTTGAATGAAAAAATATCTCTGTTTCTGTATTAATTTTAACAAGGAGGTATTATGAAGATTGATTTAACAAAAAAACTATTAACATTAACATTGATAATTTTAATGATATGTATGTCATTATTTATGAATGCACAAGGACTTGAAGATGAATTGCTGATTTTATCTCCATTTGCTACTGAATATTCAGGAGATAATATTAGTGATGAATTCAATGATGGTATAATTGATACAAAATAGGATTTGTTTTTAAACATAAATAATGGCGATTCAATATGGTTTGTAAACGATTCATTAGCTGATACTACATTTGTAATTCAAGAGGGGAATGCGAAGATTATTGAACAAAATGGATATGTACATTTATTGGATTCAACAAATATAGATCAATATGATAGTTTAATTAATTTGGGATATTATAGAATAACCAGAATTGATCATGATTATGCAGGAATATGTAGAAATTTTGTTGGAATAGATTTTGATTCAACAATTATTAGAAAACAGCATTTCAGTTATGATACAACCATAGAAACAATGTTTATGGGCGGACATGATTACTGTGGATTATTCTATTTAGATAAATCATATATTGATGAAAATGAGTTGCATTTTTACAAATATCAAATAAAAATTGAAAATGCACAGAATAATCAATATTATATACTTATGAGAGCTTGGGAATGTATATATCATAAAAACGGCAATTATTATACCAACACATTAATTGCTTACTATGCAAAACGATTTGCAAATATATCATATATAAATGGTTTAGAATTCATAGATTTTTCATTTATTGAAGAAGGTGATACAACTTTAACAATGAAAGCAACATTTTCGAATGATAGTATTTATCAGTATTCTGTACCATTTGATAATACTAATTATTATCTAACTCAAATTTTGGATTATATAAATCCATATAATCCAAATTTAGTCAGCTCTTACGATGGTTATATAAAAAATAATTATCTTAGATATTATCCGGACATTGAGAATCCGGATTCATCATGGTTTGTGGTGGCTCATCCGAGATTGTTATATGCTTGTGTGGACACTACATTTAATATAACAGTAAAAGATGGGAAAAGAGATTTATTTCCTGTGGAGAATGCAAGGGTAACAATCAGTGATGGCGGGAGAATATTATATGAAGGAATAACAGATTATTTGGGAGTATGTACTGTAACTGATTTTTATTATCCTGAGATTGCTGATTTAACAATAGAAGTGAATAAGGAAGAGGAGATATATACAACATATACCGGAATAATTCAAGTAGATGAAAAATATGTGCTTGAATATCCCGAGGATATGAAAGTAATAGATTACGAAAATGTACAAGTTATATTAAAAATGTGGGATGATTTTACATGGGATACAGTACTAACAAAATATATACCACAGGTTCTTGTACCAGTGCCTGGAGCAGAAATAATAATCAACAATGATTATGATATTAATGAAAATGGAATAACAGGAATCAATGGTCAAATGGACTTTAATTATATCAGAACATACTGTACAAAGAATGTAGAGGTAGAAGCAAGTTATGGAAATTATCATGATACAGGAGAAATAGCTCCCTATATGTGGTCATATTCAGAAAATGCAACGGGACCTAATAATGGGAATAATATAATAAGGTTTAATGAAACAGGCGAATTATGCATGACATATTATCAGTATAATCCAAATCCCGATCCATTTGTGCCAACAAGGATAAAAAGGGTAATAGAGGCATCTAGCACTAATAATGGTGAATGGTGGTATGTGTATGCTATTGACAATGGACAGAATCCATCAATAGCGATAACGGAAGGAACAATAGATGGGATGTTTTATGATAATGGAGTCGGTTATCTATATGACAATATGGAATTGCCAGATCCTGGAACAGTGAGTAATGGGTCAATGTGGGTAGAACCTGGCAGCATGTGTAATAACAATATAACAAATTTATTACATTCATCAGGAATAAAATATATTGATGAAGGAACACCGGAACCCTATTTAATTCATGCGGTATTTCCTTATGATGATCCGGAGAATGCTGAAGTAGAGATTATAATATATCCTGATGGAGAAGTTACCGAATTAGGTTATCTTGTTATTCCCGCTCATAATCCATCAATCTGTTTGAAAAATAATAAATTTTCAACAAATGTAGATCCCAATGAGCCCATAATTGCCTTTGAAGATAAAAATTCTGAGATTTGCTGGAAATGGTATAGAAGCAATGTTTCTGAATGGTGGCCATCCGAAAGAAAATCATTTTCACTTGATCAAATATCCCGTAATCCGCATATAGATGCCTATGGAGATAATGTATCACTTGTATGGGAAGAAGAAATTGCTACAGGAACTGATGAATACAGAATATATCTTGATAACAGCAGATTCTTTGGAGATAATACCGAAACAAATAAGAAGTATCCCAAAGTAAAGAGAAGCAGTTATATCAGTTTTGTAGAAGAGGATAATACAGT
>CBDUZN010000070.1:0-9825 GCA_965371715.1 uncultured bacterium
CAGGATATTTCTCTTCCAATTGAATAATAATACTTTTAACAAATTTATTGTATTCATTATTTCTCTTTATTTTCTCACTAATACTATTGATTTCATTAAGAGAATTTCCAAGTAGGGATTTTACATCTTCTTCAATTCCATCAGGTATTGTTATTCCGGTATATTCCATTTTTTCAATATTAATTGTTGAAATAAGTTTTTTCTGAATATCAATTGATTCTCTTATTAATTCATGTCCAAGTTCAATTGCCTTTAGCATATCCTCTTCACTAACCTCATCAGCAGATGCTTCAATAGTTGTTACTGTTGTTTCAGTACCTGCAATCACAAGATCAAGCTCAGCATTTGCCAATTCTTCAAAAGTAGGATTTTTTATAAACTGTCCATCAATCATAGCAACTCTTCCCGCACCAACAGGACCATTAAATGGTATATCTGATATTGATAATGCAGCCGATGCACCAATTACTGCAAGGGTATCAATTTCCATTGTACCGTCTGCAGATAAAAGAGTAGCAATAATCTGTGTTTCATTTCCAAAATCATCTGGGAATAATGGTCTTAATGGTCTATCTATAAGTCTGGAAGTAAGAATTTCTTTATCCTTTGATCTTCCTTCTCTTTTAAAAAAGCCACCTGGGATTTTTCCCGTTGCAAATGACTCTTCTCTGTAATCCACCATCAAAGGAAAATAATCAATTCCATCTCTTTTTTCATGAGAAGCTACTGCTGTAACAAGAATAACATTATCGCCAACTTTGACAACTACAGACCCATTTGCCTGCTTTGCAATTTTTCCTGTTTGTATTTCCAACACTTTATTTGCATAATTACCATTTACTTCATTTTTCATTTATCCTCCATTACCTTCTTAACTTCAATTCCTTAACTACCTTTTTATAACCTTCAAAATTCTTTTTCATCAGATAATCAAGTAATCTTCTTCTTTTCCCAACAAGAATTACAAGACCTCTTCTTGAATGAACATCCTTTTTGAATTTCTTCAAATGTTCAGTAATAAGATTAATTCTCTCTGACAGAATTGCAATCTGCACCTCAGGAGAACCTGTATCATTTTCCGTTAATTTAAACTTATCAATAAGTTCTTTTTTCTGTTCCTTTTTAAGAGCCATGTTTTCCTCCTTGATATTTTTTTTGATTTTTAATATCGTTTTTTAATTGTTCCATTAATTTTTCATTTGTATCAAATTTCACTTCATCTCTTATGCGCGCTACAAAAAATATCTTTAATATTTCCCCATACAGATTCTCATTCAAATCCAATATATGTACTTCCACTGTTGTGTCATTATTTCCAAATGTTGGTCGTTTTCCAATATTAAGCACACCTCTGTACATTTTCCCTCTGTATTCTACTTTTACTGCATATACACCATTTTGTGGTAATATTTTCATTTTTTCATATAATTCAATATTAGCTGTTGGAAATCCTAATAAGGCTCCTCTGCCTTCTCCCTTTATCACAATCCCTTTAATGAAATAGTTATACCCTAAAAGTTTATTGGCATCTCGAATTTTCCCGAATCTCAAAAATCTTCTTATTGTTGTACTGGATACAGCCTGTTCATTAAGATTATATGGTTCAACAATATCAACACTAATATTTTTTCTCTGAGTTATGTTTTTCAAGTAAATAATATCACCCATCCTATCTTTTCCAAAATGTGTATCATAACCAACTGTAATATGAGATGGTTTTATCATTTCAAGAATTATTGATTTAATAAATTCTGACGGATTAAGTTGCGAGAAACTCATATCAAATTTCAGAACAAGTATATCATCAATAAAACCGCTTCTTTTAATCAAGCTAATTCGTTCCTCTATTGTAGTAATAAGATAATTTTCTTCAATCTTTCTTAATACAGTTTGCGGATGAGGATAAAAGGTTACAACAAGTGTTTTTTTATTGTCCGCACTTGCAATCTTCCTTAAATAACTCAATAATCGCATATGCCCCAAATGAACTCCATCAAAAGAACCAAGCGTAATTACAGATTGATTCTCAACTTTATCCATTGACTCTATGCCATATAAAATTCTCATATGATAATCCTTTTAGGCATTAAGACATTATTTTCATAATATCCAATAATGATTGATTCCCTTTCATAATTAGTAATAATACATAAACCATTACTATTATTGTTAATAAAAACGGATTTTCCGTTTCTCAGATTTTCTATTTCATTTTTATTCATAGTCATTATCATCATGTAATTTTCCATCAAATCCAGGATATCATATGTATCAGTTGTTTTTACTGATTCCACATTACTGGATTCATGAATTCTAAATTCTCCGTCAGTAAGTCGTTTCAACTGTATTAGCGTTCCTGCAGTATTAAGTTTCTCAGCTATATCTCTTGCAAAAGAGCGTACATAAAATCCTTTTGCAACTTTAATAGTACCTTCAAATCCATTTTCATGAACTGCCTCAATTTTTGTTGAGAAAATCTCAACTTCACGAGGTTTTAGTTTAATATCAATATTTTGTCTTGCAAGATTATAAGCCCTTTTACCATTCACTCTAAGCGCCGAATAAATTGGTGGAACCTGAATAATCTTACCTGAAAAATACTTTGATAATACACTCTCTATCATACTTTTTGTAAGTGTGGCAGGCACCTGTATTTCTTTCACAATTTTACCTGTAATATCCAATGTATCCGTTTGATACCCTAAAGCAATATTAAACCTGTATTCTTTTTGCTTATTATTAAGAAAAGGAATTAATTTTGTGAAATTACCCGTAAACACTGGCAAAACACCAGAAGCAAATGGGTCAAGTATACCTGTATATCCACATTTTTTTGTATGTAATCTTTTTCTGAGTTTTCTTACTATATCGAAAGAAGTTATTCCAGGATCTTTATTAATGTTAAGTATTAAATCCACTTATCAGAATTTTATACCCAATGATATTCTATAATTTGATGTATCAAAGTCATAAATATCGGAGTCAATACCCAAATCAATTCTAATACTGCTGTTAATAATAATACCTGCACCAAATGTAAATCCTTTTCTTCTTCCAAGATAATCAAGAAAATAACCGCCTCTTAAAGCAAGCATATTATAATAAACATACTCAACACCTATACCCAGCCAGGTATCAAGCACCTCTTTCTCAATCCATGAAAGAGTTGCTGTTGTATCAGAAGTTGATGGATTTGCTCTATCTAAAAGTCCATAGAATGAAAAGTCAAAAGCATCATCCGGTAAACTGTCAAAATCCCATCCTGCAACAACCTTATTAATGTCTGCTACTATTAAAAGTGTGTTTAATTTGTTCTCAAGAATAGTGTATTTTAAACCAAGTCTGAAAGATAATGGTAATGGATCTTTTTCACTGTTTTCAAGATAACCAATACCTGGTCCAATATTTGAAACACTGAATCCAAGATTAAAGGCGTTATTGATTATATAAAGAAGACCCAAATCAAGAGCAACTGATTGCCCCTGTCCTCCCGTTACATTCCCGAGATATTCTCTGACCACCCACTCAGGCGCAAGAAAACTGTAAATAAATTTCCCTGATCCACCTACTGAAAGATTTTCTTTGAGTTTGTATGCATATGAAATACTAAGTGCAAAATCGAATGTACGCCATCTACCTGTAGGATCATTTTCATCGGTAGCATAGGTTTCACCTGTTGTCAGATAAATTATGTCGGCACCGAAATTTCCATATTGCGTTGGCAAAACACCAGCAAAATATTCATAATACATTCCTGTTTGTAAAGCCGGCAACCATTCGACATGCATCAGTATCACATCTTTCTTTTCCTGCATACCCAACCCCGCAGGATTATAATATGAAGCTAATGCATCATCTGATAATGCTGAAAAAGCTCCACCCATGCTCATTGCACGAGCACCGGGGTAAATCATAAGAAAAATTGCACCTGCCTGGGAGGCGGTTGAAAAGATTGATACTGCTGTAAAGATCGAAAATAAAACTATTATAAAGCGTTTTTTCATATATTCTCCTACATATTATAGGATACTATAATCCTCAAAACTATATAAGTCAATACTTTTGGGAATCATAAAGCCTTTTGAACTTTACCTGAGCGTAAACATCTTGAACATACTTTGATGTATTTAGCTGATTTATTCACAATAGCTCTAATTTTTCTTAAATTTGGATATCTTACTTTTTTTGTTTTATTATGCGCATGTGAAACCTGATTACCAAACTGAGGTCCCTTTCCGCATATATCGCATTTTCTTGACATAAAGTACTCCTATAAATTAATTATCAGATGATTATTATATTATTTATATCTATTATGTCAATAGCAACCTACTGTTTGTGTAGTTACCTAAAAAAGTATCATATATAACAGTTTCTATTGAAAGCATTAATGTTATCTAGATTCTTCTTATTCATACGGACAGGGTTTGCTCTATTCGTTAATATATTCAATTTTACTTGTTAATCCAATTTTTTTCATTCTATTTCCTCCCTCACTTCAATTGTTTGTATCAAATCATCATTCTTATTATATATTGATATTATTATTGAATATAATTCATTCTTAATATCACAATATGAACTATCATTAGCCATATAATAATACTTCTCCTCTACTAATTTATTGGATTGCCAAGTTGAGTCAATATATGATACTTGTAACATTTCTGTTTCATCAAAATAATCAATCAATATATCATTTCCAAACCATTTAATTCTACTTATAATAGGATAACTTTTTACTTCTGAGATATCCACTCGACATGTAGAATCTGTATCTATATCAATGAAATTTATATATTGACTACTGATATGTACAATAATTCTTTCATCCCAGTTTACTGTGAAAGGCATATAATAGTCAAGAGTAAGCTCAGGATATTTCTTTATCTCATTTGTAATATTATCAATATAATAAACATATTCACATCTATCAATATAAATTAATTCATTTTCATCAGGAGAATAATCAAGTATAAATGCTTTTGATAACACACTATCTTCAACTTCACTCCATGTTTTATTGTTTAGAGAATATTTCCATGGCGAACTTAAATATGATGAACTCAAATACACATTATTATTGGTTTTACTTAAATATACATCATGGGCATTTTCAGCATATAATATATAGGCTCTATTTTCATACTCAATTAATTTTGAATTAATCTCCCCTGTGCTGAGTTCTACGCAATACATTGCTTGTCCAAGAGTATAGTAACCAGAGGCACTATTCTGATAGTATTCTTTACAAAATATTATATACTTGCCATCATAAATGATATTACTTGATATATCTCCTATCTTTTTTCTTTTATCCAATCCACCCAAAAAATCACATCCAGTAATTATTAATAATATTATTGTTATTATGATTATTTTACTAATTCTGAAATAATGAATCTTTTTCATTAATTTATCCTCTCTTTCTTCATTTTTCTTTTTCTTCGTCATTTCCTATTTCTTGTCTCTTTACCATTCATTATTGACTCTTTATCTTCCATCTTAATTCTCTATTATTATAAATTTTACACATTAATTTGTCAATAGATTCATAATAAACTAATACACAATTCTCAATAAATTATTATAAAAACACAATATGTAATATATCGGGGACGGAGCACGGAATTATGGCATTTATGCTTTTCAATATTATAAGTGTCGATATTATTGATAGTTTCAAAAGCATTAACTTGATTGTTTCTTTATAATAGTATTGTTTTGAATCCTCTAATATATTCTATTCATTAACTTAGATAAAAATGCCATAATTCCGTGCTCCGTCCCCGATATATTACTTTAGGATTTTTTTCTTCTTCTCCGTAATTTTATATTACCTAATAATACCCATAATACACCAAATACAAAGCCAGATAAATGAGCAAAATATGCAATATTTGTTTGTCCAAATTGCGTAAAAGCACTTATAAATTGAATAATAAACCAAATCCCAATAAACACCCAAGCAGGCATTGAAGTAATAAAAAAGATAACAAGTGTTACTATCCTAGCACGCGGGAACATTATAAGATATGCACCAATTACAGCAGATATTGCCCCACTTGCGCCTATAAGAGGAATATTCTCATGCCCTGAAATAAATCCTACGCCTGATTGCAAAAGAGCAGATACTATTCCTGCAAGTATGAAAAATTCAAAAAATCTGATATGTCCAATTTTATCTTCAACATTATCCCCGAAAATCCATAGAAAAAGCATATTTGACAGAAGATGGAATATACTGCCATGAAGAAACATATGTGTAATTACTCTGTAAATCTCCATTACATTGAATAATCGTGATGGAATAATTGAAAATTTAAAAATAATTAAATCAAATCCAGCAATTATAGTATAAATATAAAGAATAATACATAGAGAAATTATGGAAATTGTAACAAATGGGAAATGTTTTCTTCTGTTTTTATCAAATAATGGTATCATTTTCTATGTTTTCTTATTTCATGAATCTCATTATTCATATCTGCATCGCTAATTATTTGTTTTGCTCTTACAATATCAATAAAATATTCAATGCCCATTTTTTTGTGTATATCATTTATATAGAGGAATTTACTTGATCTTTTCATCAAACCTCTCATTTTTCTTTTAACTGATGATGATTCACCAATTAATACAAAATCATATTCAATCACATTTTCATTTTCTTTTCTTTTATCCAACATTTTCGATAAAAGGATTTCTTTTGTTTCTAACCCCATCATTTTAAGTAATTTTACAGGGTCTCTATTTGCTGCAACAAGAATATTATAATCCGATTCAATTGCGTTTTCCTTAAAACTGATTGCTACTCGTGGTTTGAGAATTCTCTTTATCATTGCCCGTAATCGTTTGTCAGCATCCGAAAAATCATACAGTAAATCAATGTTCTTTAATGATGCTTTAATACTATGTATTCTTACAAGTTCGGTAAATTTAGTGGGTTTCGGAATATCAATTTCATGAATCTTGTTCTTTATTAATTCTCTATATAATCTGTGATAGCCAGTGGTTAATATAGTTGGTTTAAATCCATAATATCCCTCAATGCTCTTTAATACAGTGTGGATATTTTTCACATTTATAATACTTTCAGGCCAAATTATTACTGCATTTTTTATATTATTAAGTTCATTTTTCATGTCCATTATATTTATATTACATGAGAATTCTTTCAATTTTCTATTAATAAAAAAATCATCAATTATTTTCATCATTATCCTCTTCAATAAATTCTCTTACAGCAGGAACAAGATAAATATCTTCTCCATTATTTATTCGCTCTTTTAAAATATCCCTAAGCATATGAATTCTTGCTTTTGTTGGAAGTATTTTATTTATTACAATATATTCCTTTTCAATATATTTACAGTATCCACCATCACCTTTTAATTTATCATATTTAACAGTTATACCCATTTCTTCAAAGGTTCTTTCTAATTTTGAAAGCATTTCACTTTTTTTTGCAGCCATCTTCAAACAACCTTCATTTTTTTATTAATAATTCCATGCAATACAGTATTATTGTTTTCCATCAATGACAGTACTGTATTTACCATTGTCTTTGTTATTTTCTGACCTGGAACAATAAACGGAATACCCGGTGGATAAGGAACCACAAGTGATGCTGATATTTCATTAATCGCAGTTTCAGGATCAATCCATTTTCCTTGCATTTTAAATGCTTTATTTGGTGTCATTATCATTTCCACATTATCATAATTTTTACTATATTCCTTTTTTTCTCTTTTACCTCTAATCTTATTAATAGAATTCAATGTTTTAATTAGTCCATCTATCATTGTTTCATTAGTTCCAGGAGAAAGAATAATTGTAAAAGAATATTCATTGATTTTTTCTACTACAATATTATTCATTTTAAAAAGATCAATCATTTGCTGTTTTGATAAGCCCGTCTTATAATATGAAATTGTAAGTTTTGTATAATCAATACCTATTTTTTCATTATCTTTATAATAACTCATTATATAATTATTATCCAGTACATTTATATCATCAATTTTTGAAAGAGCCGTTTTAATATAATTATAATATTGTTTTATTCTACTCAAAATTTCTTTTCCTTCAATACTCATTATTCGTCTTGATATATCCATTGAAGAAATGGTAGGATAAAATACAGATGTGCCGGAATACATAAAATAATTATTAATAAATTCATTTCTAATACTCTCAAAATCTGAATCATTAACTAATATAGCTGATGCTAATGAAAATGATGTCAATATTTTATGAAAGGAGACAACTAAGTAGTCTGCTCCACACATAATTGCATCAGGATAATAATCATAATGGAAATGCATATGCCCACCCCATGATTGATCTACCATAACTTTTATATTATATGTATGTGCTATCTCTATAATTCTTTTTAAATTGTACAGAATACCCTCATAGGAAGGACAAGTAAATATAATTAATTTGGCATCAGGGTTTTTTTCAATTATCCTAATAATATCTATTTCTTTCCCAGGTAACAGAATGTCAAATTCACTATCATAATTCGGATCAATGAAAATCGGATCACTCTCAGAAAGAATAATTGATTGTATAATTGATTTATGAGCATTTCTATCAATAATAACTTTATCACCATTATTAAGAAGTGATGAAATCAATATTTCATTTGAATTCGAACTACCATGAACACTTATAAATGCCTCTTTACATCCATAAGATTTAGCTATCATTTCCTCACATTCACCAATAAATAATGAATGATGCATTAATGAACCCAAACTATTATCGGATATGGAGATATCATGTTTAAAAATGTTTTCACCAAAATACTGATGGAATTCCCTGCCTGTTTCGGAATTCATTAACCCATTCCCACCAGAATGACCAGGGGTATAAAATCTACTAATATCCTTTTCAATTACTAATTTTGCTGCATTATAAAATGGTGTATTATATCTATGCTTAATAAATTCATTTATTATAGATTCAGGATTCAACTCTTTTTCATTAATGATTGATACAATTTTGGATGCTTTATTTTCATTAATCTCATTACCTATAGTAATTATTTCACATTGATTATTGTAAAAAATAATTTCATCAATAGGTAATTTTTCATCTTCAAAGTCAATTATAATACAATTGGATAAATTATCTTTTACTGTATCAAGTGAGTATTGTTTTTGTGAACATTCCAAAAAAAAACAGGTATTATTAATATTAACAGATTTTCCGTGTAATTTATTTTTTACTGAATCTCTCTTATTTGATAAAACAAGTATTTGATATGTGAATTTATTCATTCTCATTGATTCGGAAAGTTGCAATACAATCATCAATAATCATTCTTTCTTCTTTTGAAACTTCCCCGCTGAATTGTGTCATTATTAGAAACAGTACAGAATCTTTCTTCATTACAAGCATTGAAATATTAACTATTACATCATTTTCAGTATATTTAAAATAACTTCTCAAACCATCATCAATATTAAATAGATTCATTTCATCAATAGTTAAATATATATTTGTTGAATCAAGAAGATTAACAGTATTATAACTCTCTTCTAATAATCTTACCTGCTCAATAGGACTGCTTTCACTCACACTGTAAAAAAGAGAAAATGCTGCTCCCTTTTCCTCATTATAAAAAACAACCACATGCTCATTATTCAATATTTTATAATCCTCAGGATAATATATAATTACATCATATTTTTCAATATTATAACTAATGATATTTCTTGGAAATAACAGGATACTCATTCCAATAAAAATGATTATAAATATTATTTTTTTCATTCTATAATTATGTATATTCATAGGTTTATGTCAAGATGTAGG
>CBDUZN010000071.1:0-9744 GCA_965371715.1 uncultured bacterium
GTAAAGATAAATTGATGAAGAAGAAATTTATAGTAATAAGATAAAAAAAGAAATGATAAGGAGGGTTCACCGTGACAAATCTACTATTGCGAACAACATATCCTTCAAATTGCTCAGGATATGCAGTGCGAACATAATTGATGAAGGAGAAAATGAAAGAATTTATGAAAAAATATAATCTGAAAAAAACAAAAATATTTTTTATAATAATAATTCTATTTACTATGATTATAAACAGTGGTTGTTTAACAATGCAGTATTATCCAGCAAAGGTTGCAAAACCAGGTAAAATGTATTTAGGATTGGGATTCCATGAAGAAACTTTAGAGGGCTTAAGGAGTAATTTAATGTTATTTGCTGGCATTTTCTTTAGATATGGATTACCCTATAATTTTGATATAGGATTAGATATACAATCAATAGTATATTTTCCATATATTTTGCATATTAATACAAGAAAGCAATTTGACTTTAATAATGATATAATACACTCAATTACTTTTGATATTGGATGCAATATAGATGTTGAATTTTTTCCGAAGGAAAAAGAACTTTATACATCAATTAGTGCAATCAGAAATGATTTTGCTCTAACTTTTGGATTTAAGAAATATGTAATACCAGGGAATCCATTTGGAGGATCTGATTCGTATAGAAATGAATTTTTAATAAAAATAGCAAATGAATTAGAATGTAAAAGATTTAATCTAATGCCATTTCTTTATTACAAAGCAGTACAGGAATATGATGCTCCTAGTTATACAGAATTTATGACATATATTGAAAGAACAGGATGGAGCAATAAGCAAATTGGTATTGGAATTAGTTTCTATTTTGATTTATTTTAATGAATAAAAGAGAGGGTTTGGAAAAACATATTCCTCAGAATAGGGCAGACACATGAGTCTGCCCCTACAAATATTTCTCGGATTTTACGAATTATAATTACAAGCATGAATTTGGTCTTGAAAATTCACATCAAAAAAAATCCCACAAAGAGTGGGATTTTCAAACCAAGTGTGGGATAGGAAATCCCAAAAAAAATGGCGGGAGCGACGAGATTCGAACTCGCGACCTCTTGCGTGACAGGCAAGCGTTCTGAACCAGCTGAACTACACCCCCGTAATTTTAGTATAATATTTATACATAAAAAGCAAAATTTGTCAAGACCGAGTAGGCTCTTTCTTTTCTAAAATAGAATGAAATAACAGATTATGAAATACATTATTTTTACACACTGATTCGCGCATTGTTCCTTCATATATCATTCCGAGTTTTTGAATTACCTTTTTTGATGCATTATTATCCTGAAAATGCTCTGCCCATATTCTATGCAATTTAAGTTCTTCAAATCCAAATTCCAAAACTGCTTTTGCTGCCTCGGTTGCTATACCTTTTCCACAATAATCCTGTGAAACAACAAAACCAAGTTCGGCATTTCTATTTTTAATATCCATATTTGGAAAACCTACTGTTCCAATAAATTTGCCATTTGATTTTAATTCAATGCCCCAATCATAATGATTACCTGTTTTGTATTCCTTCAAAGTGAGATTAATGAAAACCATTGAATCATTAGGACTATTATGTGTATCCCATAAAACATATTGTGTTATAATATCATGAGAGGCATATTCAAACATATCATTAATATCCGATATCCTTATATCTCTTAGTAATAAACGCTCTGTATTTATTATTGGGAAAGATTGATTGTCTGTCATACATCAATATTTACTACAAATTTAGCATATTTCTCAATAAAGAGTTTTCGCGGTTCTACTTCGCTGCCCATAAGAATAGTAAATATTCTATCTGCTTCAACCGAATCATCAAGATTAACAAGTTTTAGAACGCGCTTTTCAGGATCCATTGTTGTTGACCATAATTGATCAGGATTCATTTCCCCAAGACCTTTATATCGTTGAATTCTTGGTTCCTTTTCAAAGTTTTTTAGAATTTGTTCCAATTCTTCATCTGAATATGCATATTCTAAATTGTTTTTCTTTTTCACCATATATAGTGGCGGCTGGGCAATATAAATATGACCCCGTTCAACCAATTCACCCATATATCTGTAAAAGAAGGTTAATAATAAAGTTCTGATATGTGCTCCATCAACATCAGCATCAGTCATTATAATAATTTTATTGTATCTTAGTTTGCTTATATCAAAATCTCCTTCTCCTATACCTGTGCCAATTGCTTGAATAATAGTTCTGATTGTTTCCTGAGAAAGAATTTGATCAATTCTTGATTTTTCCACATTAAGGATTTTACCTCTTAGTGCCAGAATTGCCTGAAATGATCTATCCCGTCCCTGTTTTGCACTACCTCCGGCTGAATCACCCTCAACAAGGTATAATTCGGTTAATGCAGGATCCTTTATCTGGCAATCAGCAAGTTTGCCTGGAAGTGAAGCTGAATCCAATGCACTTTTGCGTCTTGTTAGTTCCCTTGCTTTTCTTGCAGCAATTCTTGCTCGTGCCGATACTATTGCTTTTTCAATTATCTTATTTGCAACTGAAGGATTTTCTTCAAAAAACTTTGACAATGCTTCTCCAACTGTTGATTCAACAATACCCTTAATTTCACTATTACCAAGTTTGGTTTTTGTTTGACCTTCAAATTGAGGATTAGGTAATTTAATTGAAATAACTGCTGTAAGACCTTCTCTTGTATCATCTCCTGATATTGCAGGAAGATTTTTCAGTATTTTATTCTTTTTAGCATAATCATTTAATGCTCTTGTAAGAGCGCTCTTGAATCCGACCAAATGTGTGCCGCCTTCACGGGTTCTTATATTATTCGCAAATGAATACAAATTAGTTGCATAGGAAGTATTATACTGTAAGGCAGTCTCTGCATGAACCTTGTCCTTTTCTGCCTGAATGAAAATTGTCTTATGAAGCGTTGTTTTGTTTTCATCAAGGTAAGATACAAATTCTTTGATTCCACCATTAAATTTGAATTTGTGATGTTTGTCTCCGGTCTCATCCCTTTTATCAATTATATCAATAGTTAAACCGCTATTAAGGAAAGCAAGCTCTCTTAATCGTTCGGAAAGCAAATCAAATGAAAAATCGGTCTCAGTGAATATATCACTATCAGGAATAAATGTGACTTCGGTTCCTCTTTTTTTTGTATCTCCAATTACTGCCATATCCTTTGCAGGGATTCCCTTCTCATATTTTTGATAGTAGATTCTACCATCTCTATAAATCGTTGCTTCAAGCTGCTGAGAGAGAGCATTTACTACTGAAACCCCAACCCCATGAAGACCACCTGAGATTTTATATGTTTTATCATCAAATTTACCGCCTGCATGAAGTACAGTCATTACAATTTCAAGAGCAGGTCTTTTTTGAGTGGGATGCATATCAACAGGGATACCTCTTCCATTATCTATAACAGTAACAGAATTATCCTTATTTATAGATACATCTATTTTATCGCAAGTTCCTGCAAGTGCTTCATCAATTGAATTATCAACAACCTCAAAAACCAAATGATGTAAACCCCTTCTACTTGTATCGCCAATATACATAGCAGGTCTTTTTCTTACTGCTTCAAGCCCTTTCAGAATTTTTATTTGCGAAGCATTATAATTAGATGTCATTAAACCTCCGGCTTAACTTTTAATTTTAAATCATCAATTCTAATATCGGGATACAATCTTCTAAGCTCAAGAAGAATTCTATCTTTTTGCATATTCATCTCAAACAGGTATGCAGATGAATCACAATTAATCTGCAATTTATTGTGTAGCAATGTATCAATATACGAATGAGCAGCAAGTTTTTCTCCTGCAATATTAATCCAATTAATACTATTAGTATTTTGCTTTTTTTGATATTTTTCACTTACTTTATCTTTTAATTTTTCTAAAAGATTTGCAATATGTTGAGGTTCATTCATAATTTTTTTATTATATAGTAATACTTTTATTTTACAAGTTAAATCTATTTAAAATAAGATAGGTTCTCAATCTCCACAAGAACACATTTGTGATATATAGCCTCAATATTGTGTGTTTTACAGAATCTAATAAGTTTATATGATTCAGCTCCCGGCTGAAACCATACAATTTTGATTTTTTTTCTGCTGATTTCTTCAAGTACAATATCTGCGTTTTGAGGTGGAATTATTATTGAAACAGCATCAATATCTTGTTCAATGGATTCTATTGAAGGATATACTTTTATTCCATCAATTTCCTTGATTTTTGGATTAACAGGAAATACATTATATCCCTTATGGCTGATAAGATGAAATACTTTGTATCCGTATTTATCAGTATCACTACTTGTTCCAACAATAGCAATATTTTTTGATGAAAAATAATTTTTAATGATCTTATCCATAATTTACTCCTTCCCAAATAAGTCACAATTCACTGATAAATTATATTTTTTCAAATTATTCTTTTCAATTAGATCAAATAAATAATCTTTAACTTTCATCTTAACAGAATGTTCAGAATCTTCATCATAAATCAATAAATTTATATTAACAGAATCATTAACAATTTTAATTGAAAATTCAATAATATATTTACTCAAATCAAGAATAGCATCTTCAAGTGAAAAAGGGCTTAAATAATAATTCTTATCATTTTTATCTTTTAAACAATGTAAATGATCAATGCTATAGTAGAGATTATCAATTAGATATGTCTTTCTATCAATTATTTCTTTAATAATGAAAAATCGTTTTTTATTAGAATCAGTTACCTGAAGATTCCCGTCAAATTGTTTGTATGATACATTGTCAGCAAGGCAATAATTTCCATTTTTTGTTTTATATGCTAATTGCTTTTCTGAAAAAAAATCTGCAAAATAAATTGGAGCATTAAACATACCCCTTATTTCATCACCAAGAAAAATATTATTGCTATTAAATAGAATTATCATATCTGTTCTATGTGTTAAAAATGCTTCAAGACTGATTATTTGACTCAATTCATTCTCAAAACCAGCTATCATCCTAAAAGGATAATTATTATATATGCTAATAATATCCTTGTTTTCATAGCCACTTTTTAGAAAATCAATCTTGAATTTATCAAAATTGGTTGGCTGATTAATATTACTTTCAGCAATAAATAGCATTACCTTTTCTTTAATAAAGTGAGGAATATAACTGTATTTGAATATATTATCAAGCATAGTGCTTATATGATTTTTCTCAAATGTTTTTGAGGAATCGGTTGTTAAAACTATCTGTTTATCAAGTATTTCAAAATAGGGTTTTTTCATTAAAGCTCCATGTTATATTTTTTTATTTTATTTTTTATCATTTGATATTTTTCAACATTATTAACAAACATTGGTCCGAAAACGGATTTTCCGGTAAGTACAGGGTCTGCTAATTTATCTTTATAAGATGCATATATTGGAGTTGTTGGTACCGGAGAAAATTCATTCATTAGTATTCTAAAACCCTTTGAATGTACGAATTCAGCTGTTTCTTCAATTTCATCAATTGTTTGACCGGGAATGCCACCCATTATATATACATAAATATCTTTTGATAAAAGATCTGATTTGATAATTAAATTCATACCATTAAGAATATGATTATAATCTGTTTTATTGTCAATACTTTTATGGAATGAATCTGATAAGGATTCAATACTTAATGCAATGCGTCCTGTATTTAATGATAGTATTGTTTCAATGACCTGTTCATCAATATATGAAATGTGAAGTCCATTAGAAAAGTGAAATCTTAAATTATATTTTTTTTCCTGTATCTTCTTAAATAATGGAAGAAAATGTTCTTTCCTTTTATATAGTAAAGCATCATCATAGAATGCAATATCTGTAATACCAATATGTTCAAGGTAATCAAGCATTTTTATAATATAATTGTGATCAAGTGTTTTGAATACAGGATTTAGATTTCCAATTGCACAATAGGTGCATCTGAAAGGACAACCCAATTGTGTAAATATCGCAGCACTACTATTTTTAGTATATAAGTCATAGGCAGGCAGTAAATCCTCATAATCATAGGAATTAAGACCTTTAAGGCTGGTATATTTGCTAAGGAATTCTGGAAGGGAGGAAATATCCGAGGAAAAAACAAAATCAGGTTTAAGTGATTTTGCATGTTCTGGCATAAGTCGGGCATATACTCCACCAAGAATAATTACTGCATCTGAGTTTTCTCTAATTGAATTAATAATTTCTTCTATACCGGGATACCAATAAGTCATCATTGATGTGATAAAAATATATTCAAATTTATTATGTTCAATATACTTAATGAATTTATTATTATCTACACCATATCTGTAATATTGTCTGGGAAAATCCTCTAAAACGGATGGTTTTTCTATTTTAGTTTTGTGAAAATTGCCTGTTGCAAATTCCTTATCAGGAATATATTTTTCAAGGTATTCTGAATGCCTATCCATAAAGTCAAATAATTCAATATCAATATTATTCTTTCTTAAAAAATCAGCAATATATAGAAGTCCAAGTGGTTTCAGCCAATAATCAAAACAGGCAAAATCATAAATTGGGGGATTTACTAATAATATTTGCATATTCAAAAAGGTATCTTTTCTTTGAGCAGTATGTGGGGAATTCAATGAATGACTTTGCTGCAAATAACAGGTTATAGATAATTTCTCTATAATTACTATAAGTATTTATTTGATTCTCATTGAGAACTATTTCACTTTCAAAATGCATTCTTCTTGGATTTATATATACATTATTATGTTTAACAGCAAAATGCAGATGATACCCTGTTGAAGCACCGCTTTTCCCAACATACCCGATTATATCACCCTGTTTTACAAATTTATCGGGTTGAGCATTTTTGGCATATGATTTTAAGTGCATATATTCTGTTTCATAACCATCATCATGTTTAATAATAAGAACTCTTCCTCCATATCTGTCAAAGAATTTATGTTTAATAATACCATCAGCAGCTGCATAGATCGGTGTTCCACGCGGTGCTGCATAATCAATTGCTTTATGGGGCAGGTATATTTTTAGAACAGGATGAAGCCGTTGCTCAGTAAAGCCCGAACTTATGCGTGAATAGAATGCCATTGGTGCTTTGATGATTTTCTCATTAAGGGAATTACCATTTATATCAAAGTAACCTTCAAAATCATCATCTTTGTAATAAAAACCCTCATACAATCTTCTATCTGTTTCATACGAGGCATAGAGAATTTTACCATAATCGTATAATTTACCATTAATAAATATCTTTTCCACCAATATCTCAAATTTATCATTTTTGCTTCTATTTGAATTACAGTCAATCTCCTTTGCAAAAATATATGAAAAATTCTTTACCAAGTCCGGTCTTTCACCTAATGAAATAAGGGTTTCATAAAGATTTGTTTTAATATTTCCTGAAATATATGCTGTATGAATTTTTTTCTCATTTGGCTTTTTAAACATATTAAAACTATTTCCATCATATTCCACAATATAAATATCCACAATATTTTTTCTGTATTCAAGCTGCCTGAAATTCATATCGCTATCAGTGAAAATGTAAACTTCTTCATCAGGCATACATTGTTCAAGATTCAAGGTCTTTTCCAATTTACATATTATGGAATCCCGAATATTTTGTTTAATCCCTGCTTTTTTTAATATATTGATAATATTGGTATTTTTCTTAATAGAATACTTAACACCAATAAGATCTTTGTGATGATTATCATTTTGAGCAATAAGCCCATAAATGGTAAACACCAAAATAAGGGGTATTAAAATAAAGAAATAATAGAATTTTTTCAATCCTTTAAACCACTCCTTGCATAACTTGCTATTATTTGCTTCTGAGCAATGAAAAACAGAACAATCAGTGGAAGTACCACAAATGTTGAAGCAGCCATTAATAATGTGTAATTAGTTGATTGCTCCTGAATAAAATATGCCAATCCAACCTGTATGGGTCTGATAGAGTCCGAATTGGTAACAACAAGAGGCCACAAAAATGAATTCCATGAACCAATTATTGAGAAAATTGATATTGTAGCAAGAGCAGGCTTTGATAATGGCACCACAACTTTAAATAAAAAGCCCATATCAGAATATCCATCAATAACTGCAGCATCATATAAATCCTTTGGTATTGTCTTAAAATGCTGCCTTAAAAGGAATATGGAAAATACATTTGCTGTCCATGGAACAATCAATGCATAATATGTATCAATCCATCCGAATTTCATTAGTATTAAATAGCCCGGTACAATATATACAGGCATTGGTATCATCATAACGGCAAGCATACTGACAAAGAGAATTTCTCTGCCAACAAAATCAAGACGGGCAAAAGCATATGCAGCCAATATACTTGTAATAAGAACGCCTGCAAGTGTTGATAATGCCATAAATATTGTATTAAGAAAATATCTTCCAAAATTTACCTTTGACCATGCTTCGGAATAATTAGAAAAATCAATCTGAGACGGAAGCATTGTTGGAGGGAATTGAACTGCTTCATAGGGTGTTTTAAGTGATGTTGACATCATCCAGAAAAACGGGAATATCATTGATATTGCGCCAATACCTAAAACTATATAAACAAGAATATTGGAATGTCTTCGTAATTTATTCATAATGGACATTTTTCTCTCCAAATCGTTTTTGCAGAATTGTTAAAGTCAGTACAATGATAAATAAAATAAATGCAACTGCGGTTGCATATCCGTATTTAAGAAAATTGAATGCTTTATCAAAAAGATAGTAAACAACAACATTGGTTGTACCTAATGGACCACCTGGCGGAGGTCCTGTCATCATCCATACAGGTGCAAATACCTGAAAACTAATAATGGTTGTCATCATTATTACATAAAAAGTGGTTGGAGATAATAATGGCAATGTTAAATGTTTGAATGTCTGCCATGCACTTGCTCCATCAATAGATGCTGATTCATAATAATGTTTGGGAATATTTTGAAGTCCCGCAAGAAAAATTATGATATTATAGCCAAGGGACTTCCATATTGTCATTATGGAAAGTGAAAACAGAGCAAGAGATGGTCCCTTGAAAAACAATGGTAATTCTCTTTGGAAAATCATTTCAAAAACACCTCTTGGTTCATCAAGCCATAAAAGCGGATCAATTCCGATAATTTGTAAAAAATAATTTGCTACACCAATACGCGGATGATAAATCCATTTCCAGACAATACTTATTGCAATTATGGATGTAACAACAGGTAGAAAATATGCAGTTCTAAAAAGACCCTTAACCTTTAGATTTTGATTAAGAAGAACAGCAATAAATAACGAAAGGATCACAACTCCGGGAACTACTGTAATAACATACCAAAAAGTATTGCTAAGAGCTATCCAGAATTCGGAATCCTGTAATATTGAGAGATAATTAGAAAAACCTACAAAACCCTTTGAACCTGCAATACCCCAATTATAAAAACTGATTCTCAATGCATATAAAATGGGTGTAAATCTGAATATAATAATTATTATTAAAGCAGGGAACAAAAATAACATTCCCTTAATAAAGAGTTTTCTTCTACTATACATATCTTGTAATTATATTAACAAAACTTTATAAAGTCAATATAAGGTTTGGGAAATTATTAAATTATGATAAGGGCAAACACAGGGGCAAACATATTCCTTGGATTAGAAGAAAGATGGGCGGTTCGCGACCCGCCCCTACTAGGATTCTTTTGTATAAAGAAGAAGGGCACGCACCTGGGCAAACATATTACTCGGATTAATTATAATAAGC
>CBDUZN010000072.1:0-9657 GCA_965371715.1 uncultured bacterium
AAAGGAAAAATAAAAGACGGTTACATAATTGTCAAAGATCCAGTTTTTTCAGCAGTAAAAGTAGAGAAATCAATCAAAACTTATCAATTATCTGATTTTCTGCTCTTTCCACCTATTTAATTATTAATTACCTTCAAAAATCTAACGCAACAGTATATAATGAAACAAAGTGAAAAAAATTCAAAATTCCCACTTCCAATATTTCTAATTTTCTACTATGGTTGACAAATGAAAATAGAAAAAGTTGACAACGCATAAAGAATTAATTTTCTTTATCTCTACTTTTCTTCCGCTGTACCCTTAATCCTTTATAGGAGTACGGCATGCCATATTTTTCCTTCTATTCATATTATGAGAAAAACACATAAACGGATAATAATTACACATAAATGATAGGAATAATACTAAGAAATTACACAATTATAGTAGGAAAAAATGAGTGAAATTACACAATTATGATACGAATACCCTTGTGTTTTTTAGGAATTTAATCTATAATATGAAATATGAAACGAAATATTTATAAAGAATTGATTGAATGGAAAAATGATAATGACAGAAAACCATTAATTATGCAGGGTGCAAGGCAAGTGGGGAAAACCTATATAATTAAAAAATTTGCTAAAAATGAATATCAAAATTTTGTATATTTTAATTTTGAAGAGGATAAGAATTTATGTGAGTTTTTCAAAACAAATTTGAATTATAAGAAAATTTTGGGTAATTTATCTGTATATTCAAATAAGAAAATACAGGAATTAAAAACACTGATTATTTTTGATGAAATTCAGGAATGTCCAAATGCTTTGACTGCTTTGAAATATTTTAATGAGGCGGAGGAGAATTTTCACATAATTGCCGCAGGATCATTGCTTGGAATTCAACTAAATACAATAAACTCATTTCCTGTTGGACAAGTTGAATTTATTGATTTATATCCTCTATCTTTCAATGAATTTCTTAATGGTATAAATAAGGAGAGATTTACAGAATTAATTCAAAGTGTAAATAGGTTAGAACCAATAAATATGGTGCTGCATAATGAATTAATAGAATTATTAAAATTGTATTTCTTTATTGGAGGAATGCCGAGTGTGATCAACAAATATAGAAGCACTAATGATTTTGAGAAAGTGAGAAAGATACAGAACTATCTGTTAATTGGCTATAAAAAGGATTTTTCAAAACATACATCTAAAGCTGAATCAATGAAAATTATGGATATTTGGAACTCAATACCAAATCAATTAGCAAAGGAAAATAAAAAATTTAAATATTCTGATATGAAAAGAAATGCAAAAGCAAGAGAATATGCTGAATATATTAATTGGTTATCCAATGCGGGAATTATATACAAATCATATAATATAAAAACACCCAAACTGCCATTGAGCGGTTATATAAGAGATAATATATTTAAGTTGTTTTTAATGGATATAGGATTGTTGGGGGCAATGATTGATATTCCATCAAGAATTATGATTAGTGGAAACAAATTGTTTTCAGAATACAATGGAGCATTTACGGAAAATTATGTTGCACAGGAATTGATGGCATCAGGGCATAAATATCTTTACTATTGGACAAGCGATGTGAAGGCAGAAGTGGATTTTATAATTCCATTTATTAATAATATTTATCCACTTGAAGTAAAGTCAGGGATATGTTCAAAAAAGAAAAGTTTGAAGATATTTGGAGAAAAATATAATAAATCTATATTGTCAAGAGCAACATTAATGAATTTTAAGCATGATGGTAAAATCAATAATTATCCATTATATGCTATTTCAAAATTTCCGATTTTATCTTAATTATTTGGTTTCAAGGTTTTAATGCAACAGTTTCTTTTTCTGCTCCCTCACACAACCAAATAGATTGATGGGCGGTTCGCGAACCGCCCCTACAAAACAGAATAAATTGATAAAAATTATTGTACAAAGAGGGATATTTTGAATAATTTGAAAAATATGTTGATTATATCGATTGTCTTCCTCCGCTTCTGTCATTAATAATGTGAAGAATATATTGTTCTTATTGATTGTCTTCGTCCGCAGAAAATTATCTTTGTCCGATTCTGTTTCTCTGAAAAGGTGAGGACTGTTTACTCTGAGGAGTGTTGTGTTAGATCTTTGAACATAAGTTATCTTCTTTTGTTTTTACATTTTTCTACTTTTTCTACCACCGTCCCCTGAATTTCTTTATATAATATATAATGAAAAAAGCGGAAGACCATAATTCCCCTTATAAATTTTCCAAAAAATGTTTTTTAATAGCTTCTTTTAAAGCTATTGATAAAAAAGTTGGAACTGCATTACCTATTTGTAAATTTCTATCACTTCTAGAGCCATAAAAAATATAGTTGTCGGGAAAGCATTGTAATCTAGCTCCTTCTCTTGTTGTTAACGGTCTGGGAGCTTTAGGGTGAATACATCTTGAAGAAGAGGGTGTGCTTAAATTTCTTGTTATAGTTGTACTTGGTTTATTCCACCATAATCTACAATAAGTATTTTTAAATCCACTCTTAGGTCTTAACTCTTCAGGCAAATCTACGGGGCTTCCTCCATCAGGCAAATTTTCCATTATTTTTACTAGTTTTTCGTTATTTTTTGGAGAATTATGATCCATTAATTTTTTGGGAGCATTTTTTCTCATAACTTTTTGAAATTCATTTTGTGCATCACTTTCATATTCAAAACTCTCTCCACCAGTTTTTATAAAAGGTAAATCACTGATTGCAGTTTTGAGTGTTAAGTAAGGGTTTAAGTTTTGATTTAATAAATTTTTTCCTTCATCTGGATTATAATGAGTTAGCTCAGGATATTCAAAATTACTACTTAATTTAGTCCCAACAATTATAACTCTCTCTCTTATTTGTGGAACACCATAATCTGCAGCATTTAGAACTTTGTAAACAACTTTATAATCTAAGGATTCAAACAACGAAATAGTAGTTTTTAACAATTCTCCTTTTTGCATAGATAAAATACCTTTTACATTTTCAAATAAAAATACTTTTGGTTTTAACTCTTTTAGCATCCGATAACATTCTTCAAATAATTTTCCTCTTGGATCATCAATAAGTCTTTTCCCAACTGTTGAAAATGCCTGACAAGGAGGTCCTCCAATAATTAAATCAACTTCTCCTGAATGAATACCAAAATCATTTTGAAAATCTTTGAGACTTAAGTTTTTTATATCCTTGCAATATGTTTTCACAGTAGGATGATTTATTTCATATGCTTTTGCCATATTGGGTAAAATTTCATTAGCCGCAATGATCTCAAAAAAATCATCATGTGCAAAACCATAACTTAAGCCACCAACTCCTGAAAATAAATCAATAATTCTAATTTTCTGTCCCATATTTATTCCAAAGATAAATCTGTAAATTTTGGAGGAGAATCCATTAATTTCCAAACAAAGTGATTTTGCTCTATATTAAATACTGTTTGTCCTTCCATTTGCTGCCTTGTTATCCAATTAACATTGTCATCTTCAATGCTATCTAATTTAATAAATGCTACCTGTCCGTTAAACAGATCAAAATGAATTACTAAGGATGATATCTTTTTTTCTCTAAAAATTCTTTTTGCTTCTAAAACTTTGTGTTGTTTTATATCGTTTATTCCTTGAAAACCTGATTGGATTTCCAATCTAATCTTTTCACCATTTTGAAAAGGTAGTTCTAAATCAGCCTTTGGAGTTCTTTTAAAAGTTTTAATATTTATCAAATCATCATCTCCAATGAAAGATATCTTTTCAATATTAACATCAAAAATTAAACTAAGAGCTTTTAAAAAATATTTTGAAATTATGTATCCCCTCATCCAAGAAAAATAAACCCGTTCAGGTCTTCTTCCCTGATTATTGAATTTAAGAATAATTCTATTCTTTTTTAAGAGATTGAATACTTTAACAATATTTTCATCACGGAATGAATCTAATTTTATAATTTTTATTTTATCTGAAACTAGTCCATTTAATTTATTTATAATTTCAAATAATCTTTCATTTAGTAACTTAATGTATTTATAATCTACAATTGGCGAAATATCTTTTGCAGCGAAAAAATCTTTTGCTTTATTTTGATTAGTAAAGCCTAATTTTTGTCTATATTCCTTGAAATCTTTTATATTTATTAAATCCATTTTATTCTCCTTAGGATTTAGAGATTATAATTATTATACAAAGTTTCTCAAAATATTCAACTCATTTTCATATCAATTTTAAAAAACACATATTGTCTTTCTCGTAAAATAATGAAAATCAAAATTATTCTCTCTTAATAATATATAATAAATTAATTGTATTCATAACCAAATAAGGAGTTCTTAGCAATTAATGGAAATGAAATCAACAAAATCAACGAGCGTCCCTTGAAAATACTGAGCATAGCCGAAGTATAAAAGTGCTTGTTAATACTTTAATTGACAAGATAAGTTAATACTATATAATATACCTATGGGGATTTGCAGTTTATATGGATTTAGAATAAAGAAGAATGGCAATTAATGTCAATATATGGATTGTTCCAAGCATATTATAAGAAACAATCTGATGAAAATACAATTAATTTTTACAATGAATTTATAAAGAGATTTGGAAATTACAAATATCTAAAAAACATACAGGAATTTAGAGGATTGAATCTTTATGAGGATGCAGATAGGGAATCGTTTTTAAAGGAATTTTTCTTTTCCATTGTTATAAAAAAGATTGATGTAATTAATTGTTTAGGTGAAACATACCTTTTTAGTGTAATTCATTTTTTAAGGAATAATGATTTTATTGACATTATATATGATTTATATTATAATTTTAAGAAGAAAATGAAGATTATAATAGTTATTAACCACAAAGAGTAAAAGAAATTAAAAATTGAGGAGAGACATGAATATTATATACAATAATCCATATAGAATACTTGGAATATCCTCTTCTATATCTGAAAAAGAATTGAAGAAACAAATATCAATAATAAGAAGATATTTAGAAATTGGAAAACAAAAAAAATTCAGTTATGATTTTGATTATTTAGGAGAAATAATAAGAAACCAGGAATCTGTTATTAATGCAGCAAATATGATTGAACATCCATTGAAGAAAATGGAATATTCCTTATTTTGGTTTGTAGATGTTTCAGAAATTGATAAAAAAGCATTTCATAATTTACAAGAAAACAACATTGAATCAGCATTAGAAATTTGGGAAAAAGGTATAAATGCTGATTTAGACATCAAATCCTTTGCTTACTTAAATCTTTCTACTCTTTATATTTCACTTTATTCTCAAAACCCTATTAAATATAAACACTATTTATTAAAAGGGTTGCAATTAAAATCTATGATTTTTAATAATGATATATATGAAAAATTAAAAGATCATATTATTAAAAACACCAATGTTGATCGTCAAACAATAATAAAATCTTTTGTTGATGATATGCTTGAGTATTTTATTAAGTCAGGAGATAGAAAAAATGAATTACCTAATAATTGGTTTACAATTCTAACAAATGAAATGCATGAGGAAGTAAAGATATGTTTCGGAAAAAAAATAATAACTAATTATACATCAACTATTAATAAAAAACTCGATAAATGTGCTGAAAAAAGAAAACAAAATCCAAAAAATGCTTTAAAACAAGGGAAAAATTTATTTATGATTACTAAGGGAGACCTTATAAACATTAATCAAATTTATAATAAAGATAACACTAATTATTCAATTTACGCTGATAAAATCGCAAAAGAAATTCTTCAGTGTTCAACTGATTATTACAACAAAATCGGAGAAAATCTTGTTAAAGAAAATGTGGAAGAAACAGTATTGATAGTGAAATTAGCCAAAAAAGTTGCTCAAACACAACTTATAATCAATAGAATAAATGATTCTCTCGAAGTACTTAATGATTGGATTAATCATGAACATGAAATAAAATCAACGATAATAATAAAATTAAATTTGGATAATATTGATAAAATATTGAGTGATAGAATTAATGAAAACTCTCCAATTAATGATTTAAGACAGAGAGGGGTGAAATGCAAAAGTGAATTAAATGAAATAGGAAATAAAATTGGCTATTCAAATGAATTACATAAAAATATTTGTAATGGGATTGTAACAGAGCTTTTAAATAAATATATACTTCTATTTAATAATTTAGAAAAACTTGAAAACTATAATCTAATTAAACATTTTGCTCACGAAATAAGATTGGGTTGTGATGAATTGGAATCTATTGATATATCAGGGAAGGGTTACGAATATTACTATAATAACATTTATGTGATTAGAAAAGCAGATCATAAATGTAATCCTAATTACTCTATTAGTTCCAATATAAGTAATTCAAATAGTAGAAAGGAACATTCCAATAGAACAAATAGAAGTAGTCCGTCCTCAAATTATAACTCATCTAACAGTTCAAATAAGCAATCGGATTCTAATAATGGTTGTTATATAGCCACTATGGTATATGGAGATTATGAGAATCCAAGGATCATATGCTTGAGAGAATACCGTGATAATATTCTTTTAAAAAGAACAGCGGGAAAAATGTTTGTAAAGATTTACTACTATTTATCACCAAAACTTGTTAAAAAAATCAAGAACAAAAAAAGGATAAATAAAAGTATTAAAAACATCCTTAATAAATTTACAGAAAAGCTAGGTTATTATGAATAGAAAACATATAATGATGCTTATTTTTACATTGCTAATTTTTTCTGCTACTGTTAATGCTGAAGAAAATTATGTAATGCGCTACAATAGAATGAAAGTTTTTGAAAATTTTACTGAAAAGCAGCAGAGTAACTATAACAAACTCATCAGTACTATTGAAAGTTTGAAACTTGATTTAAAGGAAATAAATAGAAAATTAATTGAGAAAGATAATTCACTACTCATTGAAAAAAGACTTTATTCTATTCAGAAAAAAATGGAAAACATTGAAACAGGCATTTTTATGTTAAATGAGAAATCAATAAAAATAGAAAGTATTAGTTTTAAAACTAACAAATCAATTGCTGAACTCAAAATTATTAATCTACTTGTTCTATTAGTAATTGCAACATTAATTATCATTCTTATATATATTCAGGTTAAATTTATGAATAGGATAACAGAGGAAAATAAAAAGGAAATTGAATTATTCAACCAAAATTGGAATTCAATAATATCTATTATTGATTATATTGAAAAATTGAATTCGAATAAAAATGATGAGGATAAGCAAAATCATGACCTTGTTATAAAAGTCGCTGATGAAATTACGAGAATTGAAAAGAACATTAGCAGAATGGATGATGTTAAAGGATTAAAACAATTAAAAGCATCAGTATCAAGAATCAAAGACAATTTATATGCGAATGGATATGAAATAGTAGATTTGCTTGGGAAAGAATATAATGAAGGAATGAAGACAATTGCTAATTTTATAATTGATGAAAATATGAAATCAGAAAAATCAATTATAACAAGAATAATTAAACCACAGATAAATTATAAAGGAATTATGATTCAATCTTCGCAGATTGAAGTTAGTTCAAAATAAGAGGGTAAAATGTCACAAAAAATGATTAATTATGGAATTGATTTGGGAACTACAAATTCATCTATATCAAGAATGGAAAAGGGAATTGTGAGAATAATAAAGACTGATACATTGAAAGACACAATGCCTTCATGTGTTTATTTTAATAAAAAGGGACAGATTCAAATAGGGGATTCTGCATATAATGCTATGAAAAAAGATAGGCTTAATATGTTGAAAAAACCTACTTCCAATAAAAGCGATTCATTTATTGAATTTAAAAGAACAATGGGAACAGACAAAAAATATAATTGTGAAATCAATCAATCACATTATTCTTCGGAAGAATTATCTGCAGAAGTTTTAAAGAAATTGAAATCTTTTATAAATGATGATGTTGTAAATGCTGTTATTGTTACAATCCCAGCCAAATTCACTATAAATCAAAAAGATGCTACCAGAAAAGCATCTGAATTAGCAGGATTTGAATATTGCGAGTTACTTCAAGAGCCAATAGCAGCTTCGATTGCTTATGGTTTAAATAAAAAAACTGAAAAAGGATATTGGCTTGTTTTCGATTTTGGTGGTGGAACATTCGATGTAGTTCTTGTTAAATTAGATGAAGGTATAATGAAAATAATTGATACTGATGGGGATAATTATTTGGGTGGTAAAAATTTAGATTATGCAATTGTAGATGAAATCATTATCAAATATTTTGATGAAAATTATAATCTAAAAAATTATTTTCAAGATAAAGTTAAAAAGGAATTATTAAGAAATGCAATGAAATTTTACGCAGAAGAAACCAAGATTCAAATGTCATTTAATGAAGAATATAATATATTATCTGATATTGGGGATATTCCTTTGACAGATGATGACAACAAAGAATTGGAATTGGATATTTTATTAAATCAAAAAGAATTAAAAAAAGTGTTTGAACCTATATTCCAAAAAGCAATAACAATTTCGAAAGAACTATTAAGAAGAAATCGTTTGAAAAATGAAGATTTAGATGCATTAATTTTAGTTGGTGGGCCAACTTATTCACCTATTTTAAGAAAAATGATAGAGGAACAAATAATAAAGCCTGATGCAAACATTGATCCCATGACAGTTGTCGCGAAAGGGTCTGCCCTTTATGCGTCAACCATAGAGATTCCAGAAGAAGTAGCAAAAAAATATATTAATAAAGAAAAAGTGCAAATTCAACTGGGATATGAAGCAACAACAGTAGAAAAGGAAGAATTGGTAACTGTGAAAATCAATCAGCTAATTTCAGAGAATGATGAATATTTTGTTGATATAGTTAAACCTAACAAGGAATGGTCAAGTGGAAAAAAGAAAATCGATACAGAGGGTGATGTTATTGAAGTAAGTTTAATGGATAATGAGCCAAATCATTTTAGCGTTTTACTATATAATAAAATGGGCAATAGGGTTGAATGTCAACCAAATGAATTTACGATTATACAGGGATCTAAAGTAGGAAATGCAATATTACCTTATAATATTCGAATAGAAATAAAAAGCATTGAAAATGGTAGAATTATTTTTAAACCTGTAAAAGGACTTGAAAAGAATCAACCGATTCCTGCAATAGGAACAATCAATGCTTTAAAAACACAAATAATAATAAGACCAGGAATTCCTGAAGATCAAATTGTAATTCCAATATACCAAGGAGAACATGATGCCGTTGATTCCAGAGCAATATATAATGTGCATATATACGATGTTGTAATATCGGGAGAAGATATCCCAAGTTTATTACCAGAAGACAGCGATGTTGATTTGACTATAAAGATTGACAGATCAGAAAAAATAAGCCTAAGTGCATATTTCCCAATTTTAGATTATACACATGAATTAAAAGTTCCTGTATCAACAACACAAAAAGAAATTGATGAGAGCTGGCTTCAGGATGAAATTAATAAAGCTAAGCAACAAATAAATATGCTTTCAGAGGATACACAAAATGATGATGAAATCCACCTCGTTAAACCTGACTATAAAGAAATAGACAATATAGTTGCACAGGGAAAAACTGATTCTGACAGAACAAAGGAAGTATTGGATAATCTTAGAAGAACATTTAGAAAAATAGACAAAATAAA
>CBDUZN010000073.1:0-9451 GCA_965371715.1 uncultured bacterium
TCTCTTTTCACTATTTTTATTGTTGTTTCAATTTTTCAATTAATAAATTATGTTAATTCAAGAATCCCTGAAACGGTTTTTGTTGAGTTTCCCAGTAAAGATAGTTTTGTTATGCATATAAATACATCTCCATCAAATGCAGAGATAAGTATTAATGATTCATTAATGGTAAGGACACCGATGAATTTAACAATGAATAAGGGAACATACAGGATTAAATCGGTTGATGATGGATTTGAAGAATATGAAACGCTTTTTGTTCTTCAAAAAAATGATACTTTGAAATTTCCTTTAATTAAAATAGAAATAATAGAAACATACGGATATCTTGATGTTAATATTGTTCCATGGGCGGACTTATATGTTGATAATGTATATGTGGACAGAACACCCATTGAAGATCCTTTGCATTTGAAAACGGGAATACATGAACTTAAATTGGTTCACCCGAATAGAAAGATTTTTATTTCGGAAATAAATATTATTGAGGATAGTATAGTGAAAATTGATAAGGAACTTGAAAAAGCATACGGTTATTTAAAGGTGATTGTAAGGCCATGGGCAGATGTTTATGTTAATGATAGTTTGATTGGCACAACACCTATAGCTGATTCTTTGTATCTTTTAATTGGTCCTCATAAGATAACACTTAAGCATCCTGATAATGGCGAGATTGATGATGTGGTTATAATCAAAGAGAAGGAGGTATTACGAAAACTCTATTCATATTGATAATGATATTACCGATTATGATTTTTGCATATTCAATCAATGATATAATTATTGCTTATGAAACAGGAAAATATACGGATGCAGTGATGATAGGTGAAGATATTATTGATAAGATTGGTAAAGATATTGAGGTAGAAGATGAGGTAAATCTTCGAACCTATATAGCATTTTCTTATGTTGCCCTTGGTGATTCAGAAAAGGCAAAATTAAATTTTGAATACATTCTCAATCTTAATCCTAACTATGATTTAAAAGAAGAATTTGTTTCACCAAAAATTATTGAGGTTTTTGAAAGCGCACAGGATAAGGTAAGATTGCTTGTTAATGAATCACCTGATTATTACTTTTTTAAACAGGGTAAATTTGATAGTAGATTTTCCAAAAGTAATCTTATAATTAAATCATTAATAATTCCGGGATGGGGACAAATGGACAGAGGTGAAAATTCTAAAGCATTTACACTTGGTACAGTATTTTTTGTTTCAGTTGCTGTTGGAATTTCATCATTTTTTCTTATGAATGAAGCAGCAGATAATTACCAGAATGCAACAAATACCGAGGAAGCAACGCTGCTTTATAATAGATATAATAATTATAGTAAACTAAATAAAATAGTATTGGATTTCTCAATATCAACCTATATTTTTAATATTTTTGATATATTATGGACAAGATAAAGACATTAATTTTTATTATGATAATATTTTCAGGATGCTATATTGATGTAATGCATGATTCAAAAGTGGATCCTGATAATCCTTTTGGTGTTGGATTTATTAATATTAGTATTAAAAATATAAATGGTGATCCTGTTAATTCTGCTGAAATAATCATTAATAATGATACTATGTTCACAGACAGTTTGGGAATTATTGAGGAGTATGAAATAATCAATGATACAGTAATCATTACAATTAAAAAGGATGGATACAGAACATTTCATAGTGATACTGTTATTAATATTGGAGAACATCTGAACTATTCAATTAATTTAAATAGAATACCTGTTATTCAGGATGTATTCCTTAATTCATCTGTTGAATTTATAAGAGGTATTGTTGATACATTTGATTATTCTGTAAATATCGGTTTATTCATTACTGAATATGATGGTAATAATGACATGGATTCATGCTATATGAATATTTTCAATGAAATTGTTTTTTTGGATTTTTTATATGATAGTAATGGCAGTATTTGTTATGAAAAATTGTTTGATGAGGATTATGAATTATTTAGCATATTTGATATTCAGGGAGAACAGGTATCATTGAAAATTGCCGATAAATCCGGTGAAAGAGATAGTATTGATAATCTTTTTCTGATAAGATTTGTGGAATACATTCCGATTGTTACTAAACCGATTGATGGGATGGAATTTTTTACACCAGATACAATAAAATGGGAATGCGATATTCCTCCATATAATACTTTTACCCTTTTTAGAATATTTGATTCTGAAGGCAATTGTTTTATCAATGATACATTGGATATTAATACCAATTCATTTATTATTGATACATTATTCAGGTCGGGTGAATATGAAATGATAATAAATATTATAGATAATTACGGTAACTATTCAGGACGAAATGTATTTTTTACTATACCTTAAAAAGGAGATATGATGACTATGAAAGTGCCTGAGCATTTAGATGTGCTTCAATCGCTTTATAAAGCAAGTGAAATAATAAATTCAACTTTGGATTATTATGAATTGCTTGAAAAAATTATGGATACGGCTATTAATACGGTTAATGCGGAACGCGGATTTCTGATGCTAAAGGATGACAAATTAAAGGAAATGAAGGTTGAGGTTGCCAGAAATCTTAATAAGGAAAACATTATCAATTCCAAAGAAATATCAATGACAACTGTGTATTCCGCACTTGATAAAGGAGAGCCGGTTCTTACATCAGATGCTAAAACAGATCCGCGACTCAAGGAATCAAAATCCATTGTTATGTATAATCTGCTTTCAATTATGGTTGTACCAATAAAGAGGAAAGACAGTATTTTAGGTGTAATATATGTTGATTCGCAGACAAACAGAAATGTGTTTGATGAAAAAGCATTAGAGTTTTTGAGTTCATTCTCAAATCTTGCTGCATTAAGTATTGATAATGCCCGTCTGAATAATTCACTTGAGATTGAAAACAAAACATTAAAAAGAGAAATTTCATCTTTATTTAATTTTGATAATATTATTGGTACAAGCAAAAAAATTAGAAATGTACTTGAAATAGTAAAAAAGGTTATTAATGCTGATGTGCCAATTCTTTTAGAAGGTGAGAGTGGAACAGGAAAGGGACTTATAGCCCGTGCAATTCATTTTAATTCACCAAGGAAAGACACAAAGTTTATTTCACAGTATTGTGGAGCATTACCTGAAACATTGTTGGAAAGTGAACTATTCGGATATAAGAAAGGTGCTTTTACGGGTGCGATTTCCAATAAAATCGGATTATTTGAAGCAGCAGACGGAGGTACATTTTTTCTTGATGAAGGTGGCGATTTATCTATGACAATACAGACAAAATTACTTCGTGTGCTTCAGGAAAAGAAAATCAGAAGGGTAGGAGATACAGATGACAGGAATGTTGATGTAAGAATTATTACAGCAACAAACAAAACGCTTGAAGAAGAGGTAAAGCAGGGAAGATTCAGAGAGGATTTATATTATCGTCTTAAAGTTGTAAGAATTTTTGTTCCTCCACTAAGAGAACGAAAAGAAGATATTCCTGTATTAATAAAATCTATGTTAAATAAGGATGAAATAAATACTCGTGGAATTAATGGATTAAGTGATGATGCATTAGCAATGCTGATGCAGTACAATTGGCCCGGGAATATAAGAGAACTTGAAAATGTAATACAGCATGCTATTGTAATGGCGGATTCATCTGTTATAAAAATTGAAGATCTACCATCAGAGGTAGTCACCAAAAAAGTAGTTACAAGAGTATATGTAGGAAGAACATTGAAAGATATTGAGAGAGAGCATATACTTGATATTTTGAAAGAAAATGATTATTCAAGAAAAAAAACATCCAAAATTTTGGGAATATCTCTCAGAACATTACAGTATAAACTTAAAGAATATGATGTTGTAAAACCTGATAAAAAAAATAATAGTATTAAGGAGGATTAATGAAACTTGTTGAATGTGTACCAAATTTTTCTGAAGGAAGAAATCTTGATATTATAAAATCAATTACTGATGAAATAGAATCTGTTGATGGCGTGAAACTGCTTGATGTTGATCCTGGAAAAGATACCAATAGAACAGTTGTAACAATGGTCGGCACTCCAGATGAAGTTGTTGAAGCGGCTTTCAAAGCGATTAAAAGAGCATCGGAGCTTATAGATATGAGCAAACAGTCAGGTGCGCATCCGAGAATGGGTGCAACTGATGTGTGTCCGTTTGTTCCTGTAAAGGATATCACAATTGAAGAGTGTAATAAATTAGCAGAAAAACTTGGTGAAAGAGTGGGAAATGAATTAAATATTCCTGTATATTTGTATGAATATTCTGCTAAGACAGAAGATAGAAAAAATCTTGCTAATGTGAGAAAAGGCGAATATGAAGCACTTGAAGAAAGATTTAAGGATGATTATTGGAAACCAGATTTTGGAAAACCAGTTTTCAATGCAAGAAGCGGAGCAACAGCAATTGGTGTAAGGGATTTTCTTATTGCATACAATATTAATATTAATTCAAAGGATAAGAAAAAAGCACATGATATTGCAATGAGTATAAGAGAGAAAGGTAGAGCAAAGCGGGACAGCAAAGGTGATATTGTCAGAGATGAAAATGGAAAGGCAGTGAAAATAGCAGGGCTTTTGAATTATTGCAAAGCAATAGGATGGTATATTGATGATTATGGTGTTGCTCAGATTTCAATGAATCTGACAAATGCAACAAAGACAGCACCCCATCAGGCATTTGATATTGTTTGTGATGAAGCTAACAAAAGAGGATTAAGGGTTACAGGCAGTGAACTTGTTGGATTAATCCCAAAAGAATCAATATTGGAAGCGGGAAGATATTTTCTTAAAAAGCAGAATAAATCTATAGGAATACCTGAAAAAGATATAATATTTATTGCAGTTAAATCAATGGGACTTGATGAATTATCTCCATTTGATCCTAAGAAGAAAATCATTGAATATGCATATGAAGGTGATTCCGAAAATAAACTTATAAATATGACTGTGAAGGATTTCAATGATGAATTATCAACTGATTCTCCGGCTCCCGGAGGTGGTAGTGTTGCCGCATTAAATGGTGCATTAGCAGCATCATTGATTGCAATGGTTTCCAATCTTACACATGGTAAAAAGGGTTATGAAGATTATTTTGAAGATATGGTAAGAATAGGAGATAAAGCACAGAATATTAAAGAACAATTACTTACAATTATTGATAAAGATACGGATGTATTCAATATTCTGATGAAAGCAATGAAAATGCCAAAGAAAACTGATGAACAGAAAAAATTGCGTAATAATGCAATACAGGAAGCAACAAAAGAAGCAACAAATGTTCCATTCATAACAATGGAAACAATTAATGAAATGCTGGAATTAATAGATGAGATTGCTGAAAATGGTAATCAGAATTCGGTTTCCGATGCAGGGGTTGCTGCAATTAATGCCTATGCAGGTGCTGAAGGTGCATATATGAATGTTATTATAAATCTTGCAGGAATTGAAGACAATGAATTTAATGAAAAAATGAAGATATTATCAAAAGAATTGCTTAATAAGATAGATGTAAAAACCAAAGAGATTAAAGAAAAGGTTTATAAGGTTATCTTATAGGCACGGAATTGAATTGATTATTTTTGATTTCATATATATATGCGGGTTTATGATTAATTGATTTAATATAAATATTACCAATTCTAAGTGTATTATCAGGGTCTCTGTGATTTACCATTATAGAGACCCTATCATTTTTCACAATATTTATTCGTTTAATACTGTTAATAAATGGCATAACCAAAGAAATAACCATACATATAAATGCTATTAGAGCAACATTCTCAATTTTGGAAAATCCTTTTTTATTTTTCTTGAAATTACTAAACGGTATTAAATATAAAAACATCATTATATATGCCAATAGATATATGAAACTGAATGCTGAAGCATTAATAGCTAATGCAGTTATTGATGCACTTAAACAGAGTAGAGTAAATATCCCTTTATTAAAGATTCCTTTTAAATAAATAATAAGTAAAAATGGAACAAATGTGCCTGCAATAATTACTATAATAAGATGAATTTGCTGGTAAGATGAAACAGTCGGGGCTATAAGCGGTTTGGTTAAGAAAAATAGAATTACAGATAAAATTGCTGAAATAGCAGTTGCTGTGAATAATGATTCAATAATTCCTTCTGTAAAGATCTTAGTTTTTTTATTATAAATATAGATTAGTGTAATAAGACATATAGATGATAATAATGCCCATAAAAAACTTAAGGGTGAAAATGAATTTTCAAGAATCAAAGCAAATGTTGCTATTATAATTGAAAGAATGAAACCCAATATACCAGGAATATTTAGATTATTATTTTTATTAAATACAAGGAATGGACCTATGAAAAAAATTGACATGAAGAGAGGGGAACTATGCTGAAGTGCTATTCCTTGAAAAATAAATGTACCTGTGAGAAAAACACCTGCAATAATTGATGGTTTATATACATTTGCAATGTTTTTTAGGATTTGTTTTTCAAATATTAGAAAAATAACAGAAGCAAATAAAACAAATCTAATTGTAACAATAAGAAATGGGTTAATATTGCTTATAAGAAGATATGTTGATTTTAATGATATGATAAGGGACATGATTATTACAATAAGAAATACATTATAAATTTTTTTCATATAAATCCTTTTTTGATTTATTCTATGTTATGTATGGTATTTGATTTGTCAATAAGTTATCATAATTGATATGATTATATGGGTCTTGATTTAGAAGTTTAATATGTTAAGATATAGGCATAAAAAAATAAGGAGTTATAATGATAAATAAATTAGACGATATGTTCAGCTCCAATGTAAAGAATATGAAACGATCTGTGATTAGGGAGCTATTGAAATTAACGCAAAAGCCAGAGATTATTTCTTTTGCGGGTGGATTGCCTTCTCCTAAAACATTTCCAATTGAAATGATTAAGGAAATTACATGTGGGATTTTGGATGAAAATGGAGGAAAGGCATTACAGTATGGTGCAACAGAGGGAGTCCCGGAACTACAGAAGGCACTTATTGATATTTTGAAGGAAACCGAAGGATATGAAATTAAAAATGAGAATTTAGTTCCAACAACGGGTTCACAGCAAGGACTTGATCTGGTTGCGAAAATTTTCATTAATCCCGGTGATACTGTTATTGTTGAGGCACCGACTTATATTGGAGCAATTAGTGCATTTAACAGTTATAGAGCAAACATGGTAGATGTTGAATTGGATGAGAATGGAATGAATACTGATCATCTTGAAAAGGTATTAAAGGATCTGAAGAGTAAGGATATTAAACCAAAATTTATCTATGTTATTCCTGATTTCCATAATCCAGCAGGAACAACTATGTCGCTTGAAAGAAGAAAAACACTTATTGAGATTGCAAAAAGAGAAAATATTGTAATTATTGAGGATAGCCCATATAGAATGATTAGGTTCAGAGGGGAAACAATTTCTTCATTATATGCTCTTGATGGAGGAGAAAGGGTTGTATCATTATTTACTTTTAGCAAAATTCTTGTTCCGGGCTTTAGATTGGCTTGGATGGTTGGACCAAAAGAAATAATTGAAAAAGTTGTTATATCAAAACAGGCAACGGATCTCTGTTCAGCACCATTTAATCAGTATATTGTTGCAGAATATTTAAAGAGAGGGTTATTACAAAAGAATATGGTAGATACAATAGCAATGTATAAAGAAAAAAATGAATTAATGCTTAATTTATTAGATGAACATATGCCTAAGGATAAAGGAGTTACTTGGACAAAACCTGATGGTGGACTATTTCTTTGGGTAACTTTACCAAAGCATATTGATTGTGATGAAATGTTCAAAAAAGCAATTGAAGAAAATGTTGCCTATGTTGTTGGTTCAGCATTTTTTGTTGGAGATGATAAGAAGAATTCATTAAGATTGAATTTTTCATATGCTTCAAAAGAAGATATTATAGAAGGTGTTAAACGACTTGCCAAGGTTGTGAAGGAAACTCTTTCTTGAGAATTAGGGACGGTGGTACACGAAGAAGTTGATAGCAAGAAGAAGTCGAGAGTCAATGGTCAATGGTCGATAGTCAAAAAAAACATTACATTGAGGATACTGGTGCATGAAGAAGTTTATAGTGGATGGTAGGAAGAAGTCGATAGCAAGAAGAAGTCGAGAGTCAATGGTCAATGGTCGATAGTCAAAAAAAACATTACATTGAGGATACTGGTGCATGAAGAAGTTTATAGTGGATGGTAGGAAGAAGTCGATAGCACTTGGTGGGAGGGTTCACCTCACCACGGCGAGTCTTTGACGCGGCGAATCTACGATTACGAACAACATATTCTTCGAATTACTCAGAATATGCCCGTACAATAAGGAGACCCTTCGGCTCGCAATGATTGCTCAGGACGGGGGAGAAAAAATATAAAAGGCTGGGATTCCAGCCTTTTTTTATTATTAAATATGTGTTAAAATACAAAATATGAATATTAAAGGCAATGTTGTTATTTTAGATAATCTGAGAAGTGCATTCAATACTGGTAGTATATATAGAACAGCAGCTGCATTTGATTTTGAAACAATTATACATACTGGAGTAACGCCATTATCTGACAATCCTTCTTTTAAAAAAGCATCAAGAGATACACATAAGCATATTAATACTGTAAATTTTGATTCAATCATTAATGCAGTTGAGCATTTAAAACAAAAAGATTATTATATATATGCTTTGGAAATTAATGAAAAATCTGTTGAAATGCAGAGTATAATCTTAAAAAATCCTTTTGCAATTATTTTGGGCAATGAAGCGAATGGTGTGTGTAGTGGGATACTGGAAAGGGTTGATAATATAATTGAAATTAGTACCGGAGACAAAAAACATTCACTTAATGTATCTATTGCATTTGGGATATTTGCGCATTATATCTATAATAAATAGTTCTATTGACAAAAGCAAAAAATAATTTATTATATAAAATCTATATTGGAGAGATGTCCGAGTGGTCGAAGGAGCACGATTGGAGTTCGTGTGTGCAGCAATGTACCCTGGGTTCGAATCCCAGTCTCTCCGTATAATCTATTCAAGTGGGATTCGAATTTTCTGAAAGAAAATCAAAACCGAAGGTTTATTCCGAGTAATTCGAGGAATAAATTACACAGCATCATTACTTTTATTTTTTTCTTTTTCTCCTTTCCCCACCATTGACCATTGACTATCGACTTATTCTTGTCGTGCATCCCAGTCTCTCAAGCAATTCAGGTTTTCCGCTCTCTCACACAACCAAATAAATGAACTCGCTGCGAGTATTGTATATATTAATGTAGCGCAGAGGCTCATTATATTGGTTGTCTTCCTCCGCTTATTTTTCTTACGGGGATTCGAATTTTCTGAAAGAAAATCAAAACCGAAGGTTTATTCCAAGTAATTCGAGGAATAAATTACACAGCATCATTACTTTTATTTTTTTCTTTTTCT
>CBDUZN010000074.1:0-9289 GCA_965371715.1 uncultured bacterium
ATTTTAATGTTTACTCCCTGAATAAAAGTTCTAATTTCATTTAGAGGAATAATTTTATCAACAAGAATTTTTGGCAATGATTTATCGTCATCTTTGCCAATTTTACCAATAATTATAAGAGAGCTATCTTTAACAAGATATTTACTGTATTTATCCAAAGTGTCATTAAAAATTGTACAATTCAGATAACCTTCCATTGTGAATAATCGAAATAATGCATAATTCCCACCGCGTCTTGCTTTTCTTTTATGAATATCATTGACTATTCCTATCATTTTTACTTTTTCATCTATTCCCAGATCATTGAATTCATCAAGAGAATGAGAAACAATTGAATAATAGATTTCTTTGTACTTTTCAAGAGGATGTCCGCTTATGAAAAAATCCAGCACTTCAAATTCATAATTTAATAATTGTTCTTTATCCCATTTATTATCTATTTTTAATGCTTTTTCCCAACTATCTGAAGAATCTTCTTCAAAGAGAGATATTATTCCATTTTTATTATTCTTTTTTTCGGATTCAGCTTTACTCATTATTTCAGGCAAATTTTCACATAAAATGTATCTTTCAATTTTAAAAGAATCAAAAGCACCTGCTTTTATCATGGATTCAATTGCCTTTTTGTTTACAGTTCCCGTATCTATGCGAATAAGAAAGTCATAAAAATTTGCATAAGGAGAATCTTTTCGGTTTTTAATAATATTGAGTACAGCACTTTTCCCTACACTTTTTATTATTCCAAGTCCAAGGCGAAGAGAATCATCATCAGTTATTACTTTGAAATCCGATTTATTGATATCAGGTTGTTTAATGGGAATATTCATTGATTTGGTTTCCTCAATGTAATTCACGACCCTTTTTATTGTACCAAGATGTGAATTGATAGTTGAAGCCATAAACTCAAGTGGATAATGTGCTTTCAAATATGCTGTCTGATATGAGAGAAAAGCATAGGCAGTACCATGGGATTTATTAAATCCATATTCGGCAAATTTAGCCATTTTCTCAAATATGATAAGAGCATCTCTTTTCTTAATACCCTTTTTTACTGCTCCATCAATAAAATCCTTTTCATATTTATTCATCAAACCGTGTTGTTTCTTGCTCATTGCTTTTCTAAGTATATCTGCCTGTGCTATTGAAAAACCGCCTAATTCATTAGCTATTCTCATTACCTGTTCCTGATATATCATAATCCCAAATGTTTCTTTTAATATGGGTTCAAGTTTAAAGTGATCATAAGTAATTTTCTCGCGAGTATTATTATGTAATTTAACAAGAGTACTCATTTGGTCTCCAGCCATTGGTCCAGGCCTGTAAAATGAAATGATTTTTATAATATCATCAAAATTATTTGGCATATATCGTCTAATGAAACTTCTCATTCCCGAACTTTCAAGTTGAAAAACACCTGCTGTATTTGCTTCTCGTATTAATTCAAAGGTTTTTTCATCATCATGAGTAAGATTATGAATATCTACTTCAATACCTTTTTCTCTTAGCATTTCAATAGTATTATCAATTACGCTAAGTGTTCTAAGTCCTAATAGATCTATTTTTACCAATCCAATTTTTTCCAATGCATTTTTTTCAAACTGAGTGATACTGATTTTATCACCAGAGGATTTCCAGATAGGAACAAAATTAGTGAGTGGTCCTGGGGTAATAAGCACTCCTGCCGCATGTTTTGATACATGTCTGACATTATTCTCAAGTTGAAGAGCAATTTTGTATATTTTTTCATAAATAGAATTGGGCTTTAATATTTTCTTTAATTCTTCTGATTCATTGAATACCTCTTTAAGTGTAGATCTGTCAGCCATTTTTTTTGTGATTTTCTTTACCTCAAATGGTTCAACTTCAAAGGCTCTAGCAACATCAGTAAATACTTGTCTGGTTTTTAATGTACCGAATGTTGCAATAAGTGATACATTTTGAGGATTATATTTTTCAATAAGAAGGTTAAGTAGTTTTTCTCTATCAACATCAGATACATCAATATCAACATCAGGCATTGATATTCTATCAGGATTAAGAAATCTTTCGAAAAACAAACCATATTCAAGAGGATTAATTTGAGTTGTTCCGAGAAGATATAGAATAAGAGATCCGGGAGCAGAACCTCTTCCCGGTCCAATGGAAATATTGTTTTTTTTTGCTAGTTCAATTAATTCATAAATAATAATAAAATATCCTGAATAATTCATTTTATTAATAACAGATAACTCATATTTAAATCGTTTTAAAACATCTTTTGCAGGATTCTCACCAAATTTTTCTTTTAATCCATTTAATGCAATGTATTCAAGAAAATCATTTTCATTATTAAAATTTGAATCAATTTCCACTCTTGGCATTTTAATGTTTTTACCTGAAACATCAATTTTAATATTGCACATATCAGCAATTTTCATAGAATTTTCAATTGCATCAGGAAGATCAGAAAAAAGCTCGGACATTTCTTCGGATGTTTTTAAATAAAATTCCTGTGTACTAAATTTCAATCTATTCTCATCACTTACCGTTTTTCCTGTTTGAATACAGAGAAGGACATCATGAACAACATTATCCTCTCTTGTTAAATAATGAACATCATTTGTTGCAACATACTGAATATCCAATTCCTCAGCAATTTTTAATTGTCCTTCAATGATTTTGTTATCATCTGAAAGACCAATACGCATTAATTCAAGGAAGAAGTTTTCCTTTCCAAAAATATCAATATAATTCTCAGCACTTGATTTTGCTGCATTATAATCATTGTCAAGAATCTGTTTCTGAATTTCACCACCTCTGCAACCACTTAAAGCAATAAGTCCTTCAGAATACTTTCTTAGAATTTTCTTATCAATTCTTGGTCTATATCTGAAACCATCCGTAAATCCATATGATGATAATTTATAAAGATTTGATAAACCTATCTCATTTTTAGCAAGCAAAACAAGATGATAGTTTTTCGCTTTTTGTTTTTCTATATCCTTACTTCCTTCTCCTGTAAGAGAGTGTGGAAACAGATAAAACTCTTGTCCTATAATGGGCTTTATTCCATTTTGAATTGCCTGTTCATAAAATCCTATAATACCATATAGATTTCCATGATCTGTTATTGCAAGCGATTTCATATTTAAATTTGCAGCATGTTGAATAAGTTTTCTTATATTGTTCACTCCATCTAGTAAACTATATTCTGTATGCACATGAAGATGTGTAAAATCACTCATTTTTTCTCCTAAGATCTCTTATAATAACTTTATGTATTCTTGTTTTAATCATTTCTGTAATAATAAATTCAATGCCATTGATTTTCAATTTTTCATTAATATGGGGAATGTGTTCCAGTTCGGTAAGAATTAGACCTCCTACTGAATTAATGTTTTCATAAGTAAAATCTGTGTTAATTAATTCATTAAGCTCATCTAAATCAAGTTTTGCATTAACAAGATAGGAATTTTCAGATAATTTTGAAAGCATTGTTTCATCTTTATCAAGTTCATCATGTAGTTCTCCCACAATTTCCTCAACAATATCTTCCATTGTAACCATTCCAGAAACTCCACCATACTCATCAACAACAATTGCTATTGAAATTTTTTTCTTCTGCAATTCTCGAAGAGTTGAAAGAACAGATTTGGTTTCAGGAATAAAATAAGGGGGACGCATTAGCTCTACAGCTTTCATTTTGGGATTTTTTGCAATGAATTTTAATATATCATTTCCATTAACTATGCCAATAATATTATCCAATTTCTTATGGTAAACAGGGAGTCGGGATTTTGATGTTTTGGTGATTATGTCAATAATATCTTCTATTGATGTATCATAGGCACATGTAACAATATCTACTCTTGGAATCATGATTTCATTTATTAATGTATCTTCAAGGTCAAAAATTGAATCAATTAACTCTTCTTCATCATCCGTTATTATTTTCTTTTCCTTTGAATCGGATATCAATTCACGGAGGGTTTCTTCATTTTCAGGAGATTTTCTTTTAAATATATTAAGTAGTTTTTCTATTATTAATAGCATTTATTTCGCCTTTTCTGTTAAATACCATGCCACTTGATACAATCAACTTCAAACCTTCTTCAACAGATAAGTCGGTTTCATGTGCTTCATTAGCAGGGATAATTGCAAAAAAACCGCCTGTTGGATTTGGACTTGTAGGAATAAAAACAGTTATTGCTTTTTCCCCATTGATTTTCCATTTATGTTCTGATGTTAAAAATGCAACTGTATATTGTCCGGGATGAAGGAATTCCACAATTACAACTTTTGAAAAACTTGATTTATTAATGAAAAGTGTTTCAGTAAGCTCCTTTGCTGAATTAAATATATTTTTAACAATAGGTGTTTTTCTTAGAATTTTTCCTGGTATTGAAAATATAATTCTACCTACAAGATGTGACCCAAGAAAACCAATAAACACAATTAAAAAAAATGATACAATAAGACCAATAATATTAATCACAATAATTGGTAATGAATTAAGATAGGGAACTGTTGCAAAAATTTGTTTCCAAAGTCCGCCAATTTTATTTATGATAAAAATAACAAGAAATGCCGTTACTGCAAGCGGTACAAGAAATACAAGTCCTGATAAAAAATAATTTTTAATTCTTTCTTTCATATTATTTTAGTAGAAGAATTTTATCTTTGTATATTCTTCCATTTCCTTCAAATCTAATAATGTAAATTCCTGAAGCAAAATTACCTAATTCAACTTCGATTTCTCCTGTTCTGCCAATTTTGTCTGACAAAACAACTCTGCCATCAATACTATATATATTGATTTTTAGTTCTCCGTCAACTCTGTTAATAATATATTTAACTGAGTTTCTAGTAATAAAGGATCCGTCCCGTAGAATTGAAAAATCAAATAAATTATATATGCCTGAATCGGGGGAGGTAAATGAGTATGTGGGAATAATTTTTATCTTACTAATGAATACACCTTTATCTATTACAATATCATCAGAAATAAAATGCAGCATAAGACGAGCAAAAGCGGGTATATCATTTTCAAGAGTATATTCTCTCCAACCATTAAAATTAATTGATTTATTATCAAGTGCGCCACCCGAGCTGATAAAATCAATTACTGATGTATCTGAGCCAATTATAATTTTGATAAATAAACCGTCAACATCAAAAACAGGTCCTCCGGATGAATCAAATTCCAATGTGGGGAATTGAAGATCAATATTCATAGAACAAATGGAGGATGGCAAGAGAATAAATGAATCACTAATAATTGCAGCATCCATATTATTTAAGTAACTTGAATCATTTCCACAATGCAGGGACGAATCAGCAGTAATAATCCAATCAGCATCCCTGTATACCCAATTGATAAATCCATTCGAAAAATCATCCTCAAAATTGAAACGGGAATTAGCAATTAGCAATGTATCATTGCCTATTAATGTGCTATTATTAAATATACTATAATTTAATGATACATAAGGTATTCCATTATCAGGAGAAGGGCAGAGTTCTACATTAATCATGCTGTCAACATTTGTAATAAAAGATGTGTCATAATATGAATTTAAGGAAATATAAAAGGAACATTGTTCTGTGGAATCTATAATAGGATTAATAAATGTGACATTCCAATTAGTGCCTGAAAAATCAATATCACTTAAATATATTGGAATACTATCAATATTAATGTAATATATAGTTGATTCACTATTAAATGTCATATATAAAGTATCGATTTTCGGAAAAAGAGCAATGTAATTGAGTTTTATGCTATCATTAACCGGAATACTAATAGATGTATCAATAAAAGAACCTGCAATATGAGCATCAATAATAGAATCATATCTATTAATAATATAAATGGATGATTTAATATTTGCATATATATGTGGAATATTGAGATATACTTGCTTTCCTATTGATATTGTATCAAGATAAAAAGAATCAATGTATGTGCAATAATTTACTTTTGATATAGTAAGATAATTATAATCAAAATAATCTCCGACTAATGAGGCATATCCATTTATATTTGTTGATTTTATATCAAGAATAGAATCATTACTTAAAGCAATTCTTACATTTTCTAATGGATTATGCATATTATCTGTTACATAGAATGTGACTATCTCTCCTGATATTTCTCTTGATACAATAAATGAATCCGGGGATTTTGTATGAATGCTTAAAGAAGGGTCTCCAAATAGATTCAATTGATAAAGATGCCATCTGTAGAGATTTTCAAAATTACTGTAAGGAGCATACATATTTTTAAGCTCTGCAAGTAGTTTTCCTGCTTGTTTGTTTTCTGAACTAAATAGCATTTTAAAAAATTGATAATCAAATATATCAGATACACCCCAACCAGGGTATCCAGGCGCACCCCAGCCATAGCGTGAATTTGTGATAATTGAAATGTATCCACCATTATAAGCTGATTGCAAACATTCCGAAACATTGCCAAGTACAACAGTTGTATCAAAAGCGCCAACCCAGCAACCTGTAGAATAGAATAAACCTGTTTTCATTTGATTATCCAAACCATAGGCATCCCATGTTGATATTGCAGTTGTTTCGTCAACCCAAAATCCCTTAAAGGAACCGTGTCCTACATGATTAATGATTCCATATCCCATATCCATTGAATCAATAATGTCAGCTTTCCCTGAATGTCCTTCTGATTCATAGAATGTTTTAATATGATAATCCATTGGTATTATATCATTTATTATTGGATTTTTGGAACCGGCACCTGGTGTAAATGGAGGATCCCATAAAACCATTCCAATAAATATTCCTCTTGAAAGATGGGAAATATCCATTGTTTTTTCATAATATATTGTTTTGTTTATTAATGGGGTAATGCCCTGCAATGTATCATGAAACAGCATTCTTCCTACATACACATCAGGATAAAGATCAGCACTATCAGTTATCTCACCATATGTATTATCTCCATCCGCATTGAAATTACCATCAAGATGAGAATAGTAGATATCAGCAGGAATAGAATCCTCATCAATATAGTAGCCCGCTCCGCATTCTGTTGCATACATTTTCCTTACAGGAATCATTTTTCTATTGCCAGCTAAAAGGAGAAATTCAAAATGATTGAGAGTAAATTCATTTTTAATAAAATTACGAATTTTTTCCTGTAGATCAATGCCCGCTGAAACAGAATCAATATACTCAACAGTATATATTTCTGTTCTGTATCCCATTCTCATTTTCCATTTAGCAAATCTGATTAATGCAGTATCGTAATCCGCTGAACAGATAATCAGGTAATCATAATTAGGTTCATCTTTAAAAGGGAATTTATAATGGGGAGTAAAATCAATATGAATTTTTGAATATTTTTCGGTTACTCCATTTTCAATTTTGTATGGGAAAATCTTAATAAATTCACTTGTTCCAGGATAATATAATTCTGGCAATAGATTCTGTTTGAATATCTGTTTTTCCTGTTCTTTAAATGCAAAAGAAAGTGGTTTATTCCCTGAAAAGTGTAGTATATTATTATATGTTTCAACAGGATTGTAAAAATAATAGTCATTAATATCAATATAATCAATATCCTTTCCGGGAATTTCAATGAAATAAAACGGAAGATTAGTAATTGATGAATTATCCAAAATTGGTTTTAGATCATTAATATTTATATCAATACTTTCTGAAAAAATATTAATGAAAATGAAAAGAAGTACTGATAAGATTAAGGATTTTTTATGAAAATTCCTTGTTTTATACATTCTTCACCCCTTAAAATTTTATAAATATAAATACTGTTATTTAATTCCACAATAACATTTGTTAATCTATTAATATTTAAAATGTTTTTGCCACATTCCAAATAGCCCAGATTTATACGATTTAGAAATTTTCCGGAAATTTCAAAAACATCAATATAATATTCATTATATTCTTTATTATTGAAAATTTCAACACTATAAAACCTATCAAGCAATTTTTTGAGTTTGATTGATGAGTAGAAATCAGATAAAAATTCTATATAAGCCGTATTTATCATTTTAGGTATGAAGAAACATAAATACAGATTATTTCTATTAACAATCAATGTTGTGGAATCACAAACATAATCATTTACAAAAAGATGTGAATACTCCGTATTAATATTAAGATATTGAGGAATACTGTAGTCCTGATCTTTTGAAATACTATACCCATTAATTGTATCAGCAAATAGTTTAGTATCAATTGTTGAAAGAAAATCATAATCGGAAAATGGCATAAATAGAAAAATGCTTGGTTCATCTATGTTGATAAGGTCATTAAAAAATGCACTATTTTTGAAAAGAAAATTCATTGAATCAACAATAAAAACAATGTGTTTTCGTTCATTATACATATTACTGTCAATATTGTGGAAAAACGAGTATATGATTTCAGAATGCAGTGGATTAATAAGTGTTGAAAAGTTATCTGCATTAGAAAGTATTTCGGAATCAATTATATATAGGTTTTGTTCTTTGCTTTTTTTGTAATCTAATGTGAAACCACAAATATTATTAAGTGTATCAGAAATATTTGAAGAAAAAATTACAAGATTAATACAGTATTCCCCTGATTCATACATTAAAGGAAACATAAAATTGAAAAAACCAGATGAATAGTCAAAATCCAACAGAGAATCATTTGAAAATATCTTTACCGGATATTTTGTGGAAGTATTTGTTAAGTAGAGAATAAAAAACAATGAATCAATACCATTCCCTGACATAATCTCATTATGTTTAAATAATATTTCCCCACTTAGCGAATCACCTATTTCTAAATGTTGATTTGTAAGTTTAATTGTTAAGAATTTGGGACTTACAACAAGTGGTAAAGTATCAAATATACTTGAAGTAGAAAAATATATTGGTAAAGTAAATCCGGGTCTGAGATTTTCTTTCAATGTACCAATATAAATACGATTTTGTTCGGTAATAAGTGAATGATTAGAAAATGCAGATTTATCATAATCCACACTATATCCGCTTAAGCCCGATGTACTATATATAAATACTCGTTCGCCTGATTGAATAGTATTACCGGATTCATCTGCTAAAAAGTATTGGGAAATTAATGGCATAGAAATGAGTAATAATACTAAAATTGAAAGCCTTATTTTCATATATGAATTATAATGTATGGAAAAATACAGTCAAGTTAATTATGCTGAAAAAGGCAGTTATTAGATTTAATATATATAATATGCTAAATAGAAATGTAACAAACAACACATTATTAATAAAACATTACTATCCCAATTCTTCCTAACCTACCATTGTAGCAT
>CBDUZN010000075.1:0-9205 GCA_965371715.1 uncultured bacterium
ATTAATAGATAATGATCATATCGCATACAATCAATCAAAATAAAAATGATTTTCTTTCCATTATTCAATTTTGGAATCACAAAATTATCAAGAAATGTATGTGACATAATCGGAGGATTATTATCTTTTAACCATAATGAGTAATTCTTCCTTACAAATCCTGAAAAATCAATATTCATTTGTTCCTTCTGTGTACTATGCATATCAAGAATATCATTTTCAATATTTCTGTTAATAGCAAGATTCCAAAGATTGAAAATATGCTGAATGTGCGCATATGTTTCAAATGATTCTCTTTCTTCAAGAATATCATTTATTTTTGCTATTGCCTGCGAATAATTCTTTCCTACACTTTCTCTTATTTTTTCTTTTTTGTGTAAAATCTTTTTCAATGTTGTCTGAAGTTGTTTAGGGTTTACTGGTTTTATTAAATAATCATCTGCCATTCCACTTAAAGCGGAATCAATGATATCATCATCTTCCGCTTTTGTTATCATTACAACAGGAATATTATATGAAATTTCCCTTATTCTATTTAGAGTTTCAATGCCATCAAGTCCCGGCATATATTGATCAAGAAAAATAATATCATAGTAATTTTCATTTATAAGATGAATAGCATCTTCACCATTTGTAACAGTTTCAATTTCATAGTTCTGATTTTCAAGAAAAAAAATCAATGATTTCAAATTTTCAATTTGATCATCAATCCATAGAATTTTTGATTTCATTGCTTTCTCCTAATGGTAATGTTAAAATAAAGCAAGTTCCTTTATATTGTTCGGTATAATCCAACCTTAATTTACCTTTATGAAATTCTTCAATAATCTTTCTGGTTAATGGCAACCCAATTCCCCAGCCCCTATTCTTTGTTGAAAAACCCGCATTAAATATTCTATCAATATACTTTTTCTGAATGCCTTTTCCATTGTCACTGATATGGATTTCCACATATATATTCTTTCTCTCTGCACTAACCTTTATTTGTCCATCTTCAGCATTCTTCAATGCATCAATGCTGTTTTTAATAAGATTTTCAAGTGACCATTTTAGTAATTCCTTATCAACTGGAACAAAACACTTATCACATGAATTATACTCAAATGTAATTTTTCTTTTACTGATTGAAGGAACTCTTTTCCTGAAATAATTGATCACCTCATTAATGATTTCATCAATATTTACTAATTCAATTGTTAATGGAGAGCCGATTTTATTAAATCTTTTTGAAATCACATTTAATCTCTCTGCATCTTCCTCTAATCCATTTATTATCCTTTGATCAACTTCCTCATTTTTAAGAAGTTCAATCCAGCCAAATACAGAAGATAAAGGAGTTCCAATTTGATGAGCAGTTTCCTTAGCCATTCCTCCCCAAATAAAATTCTCATGACTTTTTCTATACATAACATAACCGTAAATTCCTAAAACAAGGAATATTACTGAAACAATAAGTTGAAAAAATGGTGCAAATTGAATGCGTTTATAAAGAGAATCCTCTCCATAATGTACAATTCCGAGTATCTTGTTCTGATAACGAATTTCTATTGGTTTATTTTCCCTATCAAGTCTATTGATGATTTTATCCATTTCAATTAGATCTGTTTCTTTTAAATCAGTAGAGAAACAATCATCCAATCTTCCGATATTTCTCCATGCAACAGGATTCAAATCAATATCAGTAACAATAATAGGAAAACTTATTTTTGAAATAACCTCTTCAAATATTATATCATCCGTATTACTTTCTTCCGCTAAATTACTGGAAAATCTGGCAAAAATTCGTGTTTGTGATTTTGCATTTTCTTCAAGTTTAAAAATAATATCCTGAACATAAAGAAATGATGCAATAGCAATTATTATCATAGCAAAAAGAAAATATGTTTTCAGAAAAAGCGGATTTCTACCTCTCATTTACTTCCTTCTACTCTATTCCTGCCCTTCTTCTTTGCTGAGTACAAAGCATCATCAACCCACCTTAAAAGGGAATCCATTGTTGAAGCATCATTAGGATATGTTACTGTTCCCAAAGAAAGTGTTAATTCAATATTTTTTGTGAATTTAAATGAACTTACACTTTTCATTATTCTATTTGCAAGTTTAATCGTAAAATTCTTACTTGAACCGGGTAGAATCACAAAGAATTCATCTCCACCATACCTAGTAACAATATCCCCCTTTCTTACAATAGATCGTAATAATTCTGCAAGTTCTTTAATAATTTTATCTCCAATAATATGTCCATGTGTGTCATTAATATCTTTGAAAAAATCAATATCAATCATAATTACTGATAAAGGAATATCTAATTTTTTTGCTCTTTCCAGTTCTTCCTTTAGACGATTAATAAAATATCTGTAATTGTACATGCCTGTCATTCCATCTGTTACAGCAAGCTTTTCAGTTTCTTCATATTTAAATGTATTATCAATGGCTGTTGATAAGTGAGAACACATAATTGATATAATTCTTAAATCATTTTTATCAAGTGAATTCAAGCCTTCTTTTTCAACATTAAGAACTCCAATAACATGATTGGTAATCTTCAAAGGAACAGCGATCTCGGAAAGAACTAAATCACTTCTACCTATATATCTTGGATCAGCACTTGTATCCTGTACCAAAACTGGTACATTGTTTTCAGCTACCCAACCGGTTATTCCTTCTCCTGCAGATACAGATACCCTGCACTCCTCTAAATAATCCTCTCCATAACCAGCAGATGCCCTTATCTCGAGTTCTCCATTTCTATTAAATAACCATACTGTTACATTTATATAATTAAAATTTTTCCTCATTTCCTTTACAAGGAAATTCAACATTGAATTTATATCCAAATATGATGTTAGATTTGATGAAATGTTATTTATCGTCTCCAAATAACTTATAAATCCATGCATTCTGTTAAATATCTTTGTATTCTCAATAGCAAGAGAAGCGGTTTGAGCAAATGATTCCAACAGATCTATTGCTTCTTTTATGCGAATATTATGGTCAACAGGTTTATCTACTGTAATTATACCAATTGTTTTTTTATCTTTTGAATATAATGGAATCAGTAAAATATCTTCAGGATGCCAATTGGTATAATCATCAGGTTTTTCATATGGAATAACATAAGACAGATCACTTATTTTCTGAATACCTGATTCCTTATGATTAATATAATATGATTTGGAAATACGGTATTTTTCTACCATTAAATCCTGTATTGTTGAATAAGGCACTAATTGCTTTTTAAGTTTTTCAAAAACATCTTTATCAATACCATATTGCGAAGATCTTTCAAAAGCATTTTTCTGTTCATTATATAAACTTAAAAGCACAACTTTAAATCCCAATGAATCACTAATATATTGACTTATGATATCCAGGATTCGTTTTATTTCAAAGGTAGATTGTAATAATCCTGATAATCTTTGTAGTGTTTGGATTTTATCAGTTAATGTTTCCATTCTTTTATCAATATTATTGTAAATATCTTCAATTTTCTTCATATAAAATTTGGAGAACAATGAATCCAATAGATAAATAAATTTTATCATTTCTTCATGTATTGATTTAGGAAATTCAATCATTTTATAATGTGTAAATAGCAATGTTTTTTCATTATCATTTGTATAAACAAAATAGTGTTTGTTTTTATTTAGAGCAATATTATCATTCAGTTTTATATCATAAAGTAATGTATCTATATGCCAAAAATCATTCCCTTGTTTTATTGCATATCTTTTCCATTCAAATTCATTGTCTCCTTCTATTATCTTTATATCATGACTTTTTGGTGAAATGTAATAACGATCTTCACCTTCTTCAAAGTATAGAAAAAAGTCGTCAATTTTTCTTTCACTAAATATATCTATAATTCCTGAAATTAATTTATCCCTACTTGTAATTCTTAATAAGTCTAAATACATATTATTTATAAACATAATTTAATTATATTAAAACATACAGAATAGTCAAGGATTAAGCGGAACTATCATTCATCCTTTATTTCTTCTTATTTCCTCTTGCAAAAGCCCATATATTATGATATATATTAAAAATTAATTATAAAAGGAGTAAAAACTTATGATGTCAAGTTTACGAAAGAATATGAAAGGCATACTTATATTTGTAATAATATCTTTTGTTGCATTTATTTTCCTTCAATGGGGAATGAATATTGCCAGTGGTAGCGATTTAAGAAGAGAAGAGAACATTGTTGGCTCAGTTGGTAAAGTCAAAATTCCGAGAAATGTTTATATTGCCAAAATCAATGAGATCAGACAAGCATATATGCAAAATTCAGGACGCACATCAATTGATGGAAAGGAAGAAAAATATATTGAAGATCAGGCATTTAATAATATTGTTGATGAAATCATTTTTAATGATATTGAAACAAAATATGGATATTTTGCTACAAATAATGAAATTGTTGAAATCATTTATAATGTTCCTCCTCAGGAATTAAGAGAAAATGAGAATTTTATGATTGAAGGAAATTTCAGTCTTGAAATGTACAGACAATTTCTCCAGACCCCTCAGGGTGATCAATTTTATTCTAATTATTTCAATCAAATTGCCGATCAATTACCAAAAATGAAAATGCAGGCAGATATTGTATCCGGTGTGAAAATTGGTCAGGATGAAATTCTTCGTGAACTTCGACTTAATGAAAGTAAATTCATAATTGAATATACAGTAATTCCGAATGATTATAATAAAGAAATCATTATTGGAGATGAAGAAGCAAAAGTATATTTTGAAAATAATGAAGAACAATTCTATCAATCTCCAAAAGCAGAGATTCAAATGGTTATGTTGAAAAAAGAACCATCAACACAGGATGTTCTTTTAGCAAAAGAAAATATTGATGGAATAAGAAATGATATTCTAAGTGGAGGAATCTCGTTTGAAAAGGCAGCATCTCTCTATTCCGATGATTTTCAATCAGCAACAAATAAGGGTTCATTGGGTTATGTAGGAAAAGGACAAACTGTTACAGAATTTGACAAAGCCCTATTCTCATTAAAAAAAGGTGATGTTTCACTCCCATTCAAAACAATGTTCGGCTGGCATATTATTAAATGTGAAGATATAAAAAAGGATAGCATTAAAGCAAGTCATATCCTGATACGCATAAAACCTTCCTATGAAACATTACAAACGCAACATACCAAATTTGAAGCATTCCTTAAGCAGGCGAAAAATATTGGACTTGAAGAAGCAGCAATTGAATTCAATTATGAAGTCATCAATACACAACCATTTGATTACGAAACAGGTTATATCTTTGAATTTAATGATTATGCAAGCAAAATTGCTGCATTTGTTCAGAATTCCAAAATTGGTAATTTGAGTAATATTCTGGATGAAAGTGATTATTTTGTGATTTGTGAAGTTATCACAAAAAATGAAAAGGGAATCCCTCAACTTAAGGATATAAAGGATATTGTTGTTAATAGAATGATTCGTGAAAAAAAGCGAATTCTAAGCAGTATTAAACTTATGGAATATATTAAAAATATAAAAACAGGTAATATATCTATTAAATCATTTGCAAATAAAGAAAAACTTAAATACTTTAAAACCAAAATGATTAATGTATCTGAAAAAATGGATTATGTACAGGATGATTCCAGATTGATTGGAGGAATATTGGCTTCAAAAGATAATGATACTTATTTTATAAGTGATTATGATTATGGTTATATTTTCCGCATAATTGACAGAGAGGAAATCAAATTAGAAGAATCAAAAGAACTTATTGACAAATACCATCAAATGCTTATAAATGAAAAACAACAAATGATGTTAAGTAATTGGGCTGCAACTATAACTGATGTATATAACATTAAGGATTTACGATATTAATTATAATGGCGGCATAGCTCAGTGGTAGAGCAGAGGAATCATAATCCTCGTGTCTGGGGTTCAAATCCCTGTGCCGTCATTTCTTTATAATAATTATGGATATAAATATACAATTAAAAGAACTTATTAAAGGCTGCGAGGATGTACTTCCCGAAAATGGTTTAAGGGATAAACTATTATTAGCCCAAAAAGAGAAAAGACCACTTAAGATTAAATTAGGTATTGATGCATCGGGTCCTGATGTACATCTTGGATTTACCATACCACTTAGAAAATTAAAACAATTTCAGGATTTTGGACATACAGCAATACTTATAATTGGTGATTTTACAGGTAAAATTGGTGACCCTTCCGGAAAGAATAAAACAAGACCTCAATTATCAGATGAACAAATTGAAAAAAATATTATTAATTATAAAAAACAGGTATTTAAAATTCTTGATAAAGATAAAACAATAATCAAGTTTAATGGGGAATGGCTTGATAAATTATCTCCTAAAGATATTGTGAAACTAACATCAAAATTCACAGTTGCAAGAATGCTTGAAAGGGATTATTTCCATAAAAGATATCAGGAAGGGATTGCCATATCTATTCATGAATTTCTATATCCCCTATTTCAGGCTTATGATTCGGTTGCAATTAAAGCAGATGTTGAACTTGGCGGAACAGATCAGAAATTCAATTTGCTTTTGGGGAGAACCATACAGGAAGAATACGGCATAAAACCTCAGGTAATTATGACAATGCCAATACTTGAAGGAATTGATGGTACAAAAAAAATGAGTAAGAGTTACGGAAATTATATTGGTATTACGCATACCCCTGCAGAGATATTCGGAAAGACTATGTCCATACCAGATACATTGATTTTGAAATATTTTATAATGACAACAGATATGTCAGAAAATGATATTGAGAATATTAAAAACAGATTGGAAAAAAGTGAAAACCCAAGAAATCTTAAGGTTGAACTTGCAAAATATTTGATTGCTATGTATCATAGTGAGAATGATGCAAAAAATGCTGAAGAAGAATTTAATAGAATCTTCAAAAAAGGTGGAACACCGGATAATATTCCTGAAAAAAAACTTAAGCAGGGAATGGAATATCCGTTTCTATCTCTCTTGAATGATTTAAATCTTACTGAATCCAATTCAGAGTCGCGACGAATGATAAAACAAGGTGCCGTGAAAATAAATGGACAAAGGATTGATGATGCAAATTATATCTATATTGCAAAAAAAGATGATATTATTCAGGTTGGCAAAAGAAAATTCATTAAAATTATTTAGTATATTTCTTTTTTTGTGCCTTTCAATTATTTGTATAAATGGTAATGAAATAAAATATTCCGTTAATTACGGTAAATATAGTGGTATTTTGGTTGTTGATTATTATAGTATTGATGATACTGTAAATATTAATTATAATACATCAATTGGCTGGGGTATTGTAAGAATTAAAAATAGTTGCGCATTATCTCTAAATCCACTAAAACCACTTTATATTAAAACATCATTTAATGCTTTTTTTAAAAAATATAAAGGTAGTACCACTTTCTACGACACAACAGCACTTTATCGGCAAGATAATGATTCAATGATAAAATATTCCAACAAACAGATAAATGATTGGTTATTATTACCATATTTCTTTCTTCATTATACTGATAGTATATATGAATGTGCTCTTCTTCAGGGAGATTTTATATTTAAAAAAAGAATAATTGGTGACACAATTATTTGGGAAGATAAAAATCAAGATGTTAGCGTATTGATTAAAAATAAAATTCCAATCCTGATAAAAGCAGAAAATATGAAAATAAAAAAAATATGAGGTAATTATGAATATTGTTGAAAATATTTCTAAATTAAAAAAGGAATTAGATGCAGTAATTATTGCACATAATTATCAATTACCGGAAATACAGGATATTGCTGATTATACTGGCGATTCCCTGGAACTTAGTAGATTATCTGCAACCCTTAATCAAAAAATTATTGTTTTTTGCGGAGTGAGATTTATGGCAGAAACAGCCAAAATACTTAGCCCCAATAAAACAGTTTTACTTCCTGAGATTAGTGCGGGGTGCGCTATGGCTCAAATGACTGAACCCTGGAAACTTGAAGAAATGAAAAACAAATATCCCGATGCCAAGGTTGTTACTTATGTAAACACAACAGCTGAAACTAAAGCAATGAGCGATATTTGTTGTACATCGGCAAATGCTGTTGAAGTTGTTAAATCAATAAAATCCAATAGAATTATATTTGTTCCGGATAGAAATCTTGCCTCCTATGTACAGAGATTTACAGATAAAGAAATTATTCCTTATGATGGATACTGTTATGTACATGATCAATTCACAATTGAAGATATTGAAAAAGCAAAATCAAAGCATCCCAATGCTGTTGTATTCCTTCATCCTGAATCCCCAAAAGAAGTAGTGGATATTTCTGACTTTATACTTTCAACAGGTGGAATGATAAGACAAGCAAAAGAAATAGACAAAGATATTATTGTAGGAACGGAAAATGAAATGGTTTATAGATTAAAAAAAGAATACCCTAATAAGAATTTTTATCCCTTAAAGGAAAATCCACCTGCAATATGCACAAATATGAAAAAGATAACACTTGATAGTGTTCTAAAAGCCTTGAAAAATCAACAATATAGTATTAATGTTGATAAGAATATTGCAGAAAAAGCATTTAATGCAATAGATGCAATGCTAAAAATATAATTATTAAATTCAAAAATCCCATATTTTTGTGAGGGTGAAGAATCTCGGATTTCTTTGCTTTTCCGCTCTCAATCTGTCATACCAAACCTGATTTGGTATCCAGTATTTTCCGCGTCATTGCGAATCCGCCTTGCGGATGTGGCAATCTCCTTATTGACCTTCATTCTTTCATATTCTTTTTTCTCTTTCTTCTCTCCATCAGCGTACCAGTTACTTCTTCTAGCCCTGAGCGAGCATTGCGAGCCGAAGGGTCTCCACTATCCACTATTGACTATTGACCATCGACTATCGACTATTGACTTCTTCGCAACCCTCCCACCAAATACTATCGACTTCTTCTTCCTCCGTCCCCTCCGGATTTAGTCTGTCATACCAAACTGCTGAAAGTCCGCCGTGGTGGAATGCGGTATCCAGTATTTTCTTTCTGTTCTTGTCTTTCTTTTCTTTGTTTTCTCCACCATCGACTATTGACTATTGACCATCGACTTCTTCTTTCCCCGTCCCCTCCGGATTTTCTTCTTCTTTGTCATTCCGCACTTGATGCATATTCTGAATAATTTGAAGAATATGTTAATCTTTGGAATCCAGTATTCTCTT
>CBDUZN010000076.1:0-9146 GCA_965371715.1 uncultured bacterium
CCTCATAGCGTAGGACATATGTTGGGACTTGATACACATGATACTTATGGAACATACACAAACAAATCACCTCTTAAAAAGGGTATGCTCATTACAATAGAACCAGGCGTTTATATTAAAGAAGACAATATTGGAATAAGAATTGAAGATGATATTCTTGTAACAGATAATGGTAGAAAAAATCTTTCACAGAGTATTCCAAAAGAGATAAAAGAAATTGAAAAAATAATGGGGGCATAATGCACAGGATTATATTTACTATTGGACCTTTTAGTTTATATTCCTATGGTTTGATAATGGCAATTGCATTTATTGCAGCATTGTATGTAACAACAAGAATTGCTGTTAATGAAAAAATTGATAAAGATCGTGTTATTGATATGGCAACATGGATTATATTGGGAGCAATATTGGGAGCAAGAGCATGGTTTGTGATTGAAAATTTCCATTTTTTCAAAAATGATCTTATGGGAATTTTAAGAATCTGGGAAGGTGGAATGGTATTTTACGGTGGATTTGTCGGAGGAGTAAGTGCCGGCATTTATTATGTAAAGAGAAGTAAATTGAATAGATCTATTATGGCTGATATTATTGCTCCAGGGTTAGCATTGGGAATTTCTATTGGGAGGATTGGCTGCTTTCTCAATGGATGCTGTTATGGAAAAGTTTGTTCAAGTTTTGGAATTCAATTTCCGGCAAAGGATTATCCACCTGCATATTATCAACAACTCAGAGATGGTCTTATTGATAGAACAGCCACACATTCACTGCCTGTTATTCCTACTCAGATTATTGCATCAATTATTGCTCTTGTGATTTTCGCAGTTTTATTATATTTACTTAGAAAAAAACTATTCCATGGAATGGTTTTTGCAGTATTTCTTATTTTATATGGATTAGATAGATTTGGAATTGATTTTTTAAGACACTATTCTTCTGATGCAATGAAAATTGGCATTATATCATATTCACAGATTACATCTCTGATTTTAGTTACTATTGGCATTGTTTGCGGTTTTTTGATTTACAGAAAAAATAAACAAAAATCATCATAACAGATGATATAAAAAAGAAGAAAGAGGAGAGGTAGAATACCTGAATAACACCAATATATTTAATAACAAAAAATCCCAATAAGGGTGCTAATAATCCTCTTACTCCTGTTAATGTAACATGTATTGATTGATAGTCAGAAGAATGATTGTCTCCTGCAAAATAAATTGAACCAAGATTCCATACAATAATTACTCCGGACATACCCAAAGAAAATACAAAGAAAGCCATATAAACAATATGCACTGGATTCATATATTGATTTACAGGAGCAAGAATTAGAATAAGCGGATAAATGGCAAGAATGGAAAAGGTAATGGATGAAAATATCATTGGATTTGTTCTATCATGAAGCGATCCGATAAATGGCATTATGAGAACCATAAAAAATTGTCCTATAACACCTTTTGCCATTGATATTTGAGTATAATCCATTTTCATTATATCAACAAAAAATATTGGCAATGCAGGAAGAATAACTAAAAAGCCCATTCCGTAGATAAAAAATGATGATTCAAAAAATAGATATTTTTTATCATTCTTGAAAATATGAAACATATTTTTGAATGGATAAAGGATATCAAATTTACTTGATATTAAACTGCTGTCCATTTGCATTTTCTTCTTGAATCTTATTTTGGAAAGTAAGTAGCAGGATACAAAGCCCGAAATACCGGCTGCAATAAAAAGGATCCTAAAGAAACTTTCATCAATGTCCAATAATTTTCCTGCAATGAATGAAATAATAACTGTTGCAAGTGTTGTTAATGAATTCATATATCCAAATAATTTACCGCGTTTGTCGGCTCTAATATTTATTTGCAGCATTGAATTCATTAATGGACTTAAAAATGCATTGAATATGAAATATACAAATAGGATAAGCATAAATGGTATTGCAGTATTTATAAATGCAATAAAGATAAGGGACATTCTTCCAAAAATACCTATAATCATAAAGAGTAGTGATTTATGCTGCGATTTTTTAATAATTGGAGCAAAGTAAACAGAAAAGAAATTGGAAAATGGCATGATCATTGTTAGTATTGTTATTTCAAGAGGGGTACCGCCAAGGGTTTTTTTGAGAATAACTTCCTGTAGAATAATAATTCCAAGAGATATACCATTAAGTAAATATGCTGATAGGGCAAAGCCAAATGTATGAAATTCCCTTTTATTAAGTTTTAGTAATTTAGAAATCAATTATTGTTCATTTTTGCAATAAGTTTGTCTGTTAAATCATTAAATACTTTATTAATTTCGGAATCATTGATTGCAGGAATACCATTATCTGAATTTGATACAATGGAATTAGTTATTGGGATTGAAATCAGATGTTCAATATCAAAATGCTTTTGAAGTTTTGTATGGGCATTGTCCCCAAAAATATGGGTGACTGTTCCGCAATTGGGACATTTGAAGCCGGCCATGTTTTCTACAAGTCCCAATATTTTCATGCCCATTTGATTAACAAAATCAATTGCTTTTTTAACATCAAGTAGAGCAATATCCTGAGGTGTTGTAACAATCAATGCCCCTGAAAGATCCTTAACATTCTGAAGCAATGTTAATGGTTCATCCCCAGTGCCAGGAGGGGAATCAATGATAAGATAATCCAATTCGCCCCACATAACATCATTTAAAAATTGAAGAAGAATTTTATATTTAAGTGGACCTCTCCAAATCACAGCTTTATTATCACTATCAAGTAAAAATCCAATTGACATAACCTTCATTCCATCAATATCAACAGGAACAAGTTTATCATCTTCCGTTGCCTTTAATGTTTCAGTTGGAATATTAAGAAGATGTGGAATGGATGGACCATGAATGTCAATATCCAGAAGTCCAACCTTGTACCCTTTCTTTTTTAAAGAAAGCGCAAGATTTACTGATACAGTTGATTTCCCAACACCACCTTTCCCCGATAATACCATTATCTTATTTTTTATTTTACCTATTCCTGACATGTTTCCTCCAAATCTAAAAAATGTTTGAATTTATAATCTGTTACTAATGTATTTGCTTTATCAATTCCAAAACCAATATGTTCCTTTTTATGGGAATCCGAACCAACAGAGATTAATGTGCCTCCCAAATCTTTATACAATTGTAGAAAATCATTAGATGGGAATTGTTCATTACATTTATATCTTAAACCGGAAGTATTGATCTCAAGTGTTTTTCCTTTATCAATGAGAATTTGAAGTATTTCCTTAATAATAGTGAAGTACCTTTGAAAAGTATTACTATGATTGAATTTTGAATATTTTTTATAATAATCTATATGTCCCAAAATATCAAAATCACCATTTTCAATAAGTTCTTTCATTTGCATAAAATAATGAGAATAATCTGTGTCAGCAGCACTTTTCTTTCCATTCTCTATTGTTTTTATCCATTCCGACATTACCAATTTGTCAACAAAATGAACAGACATAATTGTATAATCAAAATTGTAATCATTAAGTATCTTACTGGTTTTTTCATAATAATAACTTTCATAGGATGCCTCTATACCAAGAAGAAGTTTTATTTTAGTATTATATTTATTCTTTAATTCGGCAAATTCAGTAAATTGTTTTTTGGCATTATAATAATTTTTACCCGGATCATTATCTGCAAAATCAAGATGATCAGAAAAACCTAATACATTAATATTCTTTGATATTGCTGTTTTAATGGTTTGTTCCATTTTTAATTTGGAATCAAATGAGTATTCTGTATGATTGTGAATATCAATCATTTTATTTATTATTCTCCTTAATTCTATTTTTAAATATAAGTACGGAATATCGTACTCTTATGTATGGAATATAAACGAAAAACAAAATAATTCAAGTGTTAAGGAAAGAATTGTGAAGAAAATGAGAATGGGGTAATGTGTTGATAAGAATAGTAGTTCTTGACAGGTATTTATTATTTCCTTACACTTATATCAAGTGGTTCAAGCCATAGTATCTAATAAGGAGTATAAATGATAAAGGTTGAAAATTTATTCCATGATTATGAAGGTAAAAAACAATATGCTGTTAATGATGTATCATTTAATATTGAGAAGGGAGAGATATTCGGTTTTCTTGGTCCAAATGGTGCGGGTAAAAGTACTGTTCAGAATATTATGACAGGTATATTAAAAAAGCAGCAGGGACAGGTGCTTTACAATAATAAACCAATTGAAAAAATGGGAAAATCATTTAATAATAGAATTGGTGTATCTTTTGAACAACCAAATATTTATTTGAAACTTACTGGTTATGAAAATCTTAAATATTTTGGAGGACTTTTTAATGTAAAAACAGAGGATCCCATGAAATTGCTTGAAAGAGTGGGACTTAAAGATGAGGCAAATAAAAGAACAATAAATTATTCAAAGGGAATGAAGCAGCGGCTTGGTTTTATAAGATCAATAATCAATAATCCTGAAATATTATTTTTGGATGAACCGCTTGCAGGTCTTGACCCAAATACTGCATCAGGAATAAAGGAAATAATTAAGGATATGAAGAAAAAAGGTGTAACGGTTTTTTTAACTACACATAATATGTTTGTTGCTGATGAATTATGCGATAGGGTTGCATTTATTAATGAGGGTAAAATCATTGCAGAGGATAATCCTCGTAACCTTAAATTGAAATATGGAAAGCAAAGTGTAAAAATTGAAGCTGGTAAAGGGGATGATTTTCAAACAGATGTATTATTCCTTGAGAATGAAGAGGATAAAGAGAAATTTGATAGAATAATGAAGGAAAAACACATACAGACAATACATTCTCAGGAAGCAACGCTTGAACAGATATTTATTAAGCTTACCGGAAGAGGTCTTGTATGATAAAGCAATTTATGAATGTATTTAGTCGTGACTGGCTTTCAACTATAAGAAATGGTTTATTATGGTTTATTCTAATATTTCTATTATTACTTGTTATAATGGTAAGATTTGTAATTCCTGAGCAAATAGATCTTACTGAAGAACAATATATTGCTGATCTAACTGAAAAAAAGCAAATTTTAGGTTTTGTGCAGCAGAAAGGCTTAGATGAATCGGGGATTCTTACTGATGAAAAAACATTGGATGAAATGATGTTAAAGAATAAGAATGCATTTGGTATTGTTATCAGGGATAGAAATGAAAGAACAGAAATTACTATAAAATCCCATGGAGAAATTGCAGAAAGGAATATTAATCTTATTAAAGCATCCTTTAATTCAATGATTAGAATGATAGAGGGAAGAACAAATCTATCTTTGATTAAATTCAAGGTTCTTAGAGAAAATGTTCCTATAATACCGCTTAATAAAAGTTTTATCCCTGCTTTTCTGATTTTTGAAATTATTATTTTGGGTTTTTTCTTTATAGCTGTTCAGGTATTTGATGAGAAAATGGAGGGTAGTATAAATACTTATAGAATGAGTCCCAGCGGAACATTTAATTATATTATGTCTAAAAATCTGGTATTTCTTATTCTTGGTGTAGTGTATGGGATTCTATTTACCATTTGTACGGTAGGTATAGGGGTAAATTATCTTTATCTATTTGCCTTATTAGTTTTGGGTTTATCATTTATGACAATATTGGGTTTGGCTCTTGCAGTATTTTTTAATAATCTATCCGAATGGTTTGCTTCAGGCATGTTTGTTATGATTATTGTTATGCTTCCAACATTTTCTTATATGTATCCTGTTTTTTCCCCTTCATATATTACATATATTCCATCATATATTATGATATTTACTGCTCGTGAAATTGTATTTCCTTCCGGAAATCAATCAATGATTCATATGAATTTACTTATTCTTTTTATAGAAACAATAATTGTTTATTTTCTTGCCCATATATTGGTAAATAAAAAAATCATGAAGGCTGGTTAATATGCTTAAAAGAATATTATCACTTATGCGAAAAGATATTATTGGTGCAACAAGAGATAATTTTATGGTTTATATATTTCTTGCCCCAATTCTATTAGCTATTATGTTAAGAATGTTTATGCCTGCCATTGAAAATGTTTCAATATCATTTGCTGTTAGCAATGAAATAGATACTCATATTATTGAAAAATTAAAATCATATGGAACTGTTTATTTATTTGATAATGAACAACAAGTGAATAATCGTGTTAATCGCGTTGACGATGTGCCGGGTATAATATTGGAAGATGAGCAAATAACAATGATTTTTGAAGGAAATGAAAACAAGGAAGTAAAGGAAATAACAACAGTTATTATTGAAAACATAATAACCGATTCTGATGAGGCTGTATATCTTACTGAAATTTTAGGAACAAAAAAATCTCTTCTTAGAGAGTATTGCATAATAATTATGTTTATTATGTTTACCGGATTTGCGGGTCTATTTATTGGATTTTTCATTGTTGATGAGAAGGAGACGGGTAGCATAAGAGCATTATGGGTGTCTCCCATGCGCACTATTGATCTGATCATTTCAAGAAGTATTTTTGCTTTAATTGTTCAGATATTCAATATTTTCATTGCTGCATTTATAACAGTAGGTACGGGAGTGAATTATCTTCTTCTATTATCAGGAATATTGTGTTGTTCATTCTCCGGCATAATACTTGGATTTATTGTTGGAGCATTTGCTGATAATCAAATCTCTGCAATTACATATATGAAATTTATTAATTTCGCATATATTACAGTTCCTATAGTGTCAATATTTATTCCGAATAAATGGCATTTTCTTCTCTATCCTTTCCCCAATTATTGGATGTTTCAGGTATTTTCAGGTATTGTAATTGATGCAACACCAAAATATCCTTTGATTGTATCGGGTTCTATTGTATTGTTAAGTACACTTATTGTTGGATTGATCTTACTTAAACCAATAAAAAGGAAATTGACCTTAGTATAGATTCTTGTCTGCCTCTACTGTTAGTTAAACTTTAAAAATGAACACCAAAAAAACAATCGCATATGATAATATTTCTATTGACATAATTAGAAATAAGTATTAGCATATAAGAAAAGTGGGGTATGTATGAAATCAAGAATATTTATTATTTTAGTAATGTTATGTATTGTTTTATATGTAAATGCTGATTGGATTGATATGGATTTTCCCATTAATGAATGGGATATGATGAAAAAAGCAAATGACTCAAAAGCAACAGTAGATTCACTTAATTGCACTCTTGTGGGTAGAGCATTGTTTGGTCCATGCTATGATGTATTTGTAAAAGATACAATCGCATATTCAGGTCATGGAATGTCATTATTAATATTTAATATCAAGGATCCCTCAAATCCAATCTTTCTTAGCTATTCTGATACAGGCGGTGATGCACATAGTGTATTTGTAGTTGACACAATTGCTTATGTAGCAGCAGGATATTCAGGGCTCAGAATAATCAATGTATCGGACCCTGTAAATCCTGTAGAAATAGGATTTTATGCTACGGTTAATTGTGCAAGGGGTATATATGTAATTGACACATTTGCCTATGTAGCAGCTGATACTGCAGGACTCAGAATAATCAATGTATCAGATCCAACATCACCTATATTAATAGGATGTAATGCTTCAAATGGTTATTCACGTGATGTGTATGTAATTGACACATTTGCATACATGGCAGATGGATATCTCAGGATAATCAATATATCGGATCCCACAGATCCTATAGAAATTGGCTTTTTTGATGGTGCAATTGGGGTGTATGTAATTGATACATTGGCCTATATAGCAGATTATAATGAAGGACTAAGAATAGTCAATATATCGGATCCAACAATACCAGTAGAAATTGGTTTTTATGATACAGGTGGTAGGGCATATGATGTATTCGTAGTTGACACATTGGCCTATATAGCAGATTATAATGAAGGACTAAGAATAATTAATATATCAGACCCTACAATACCAATAGAAACGGGTTTCTATGATACAGATGGTGGTTCAAATAGTGTATCTGTAATTGACACTTTTGCTTATGTGGCAGATGGAAATGCAGGATTAATAATAATCAATGTCTCAAACAAGGCAAGCCCTACAAAAACGGGTTTCTATGATACAGGCAGTATAGCCTATGATGTATATGTAAAAGATACATTTGCTTATGTAGCAGATGGATGGAGTGGATTAAGAATAATAAATGTAGCGAATCCAGTTAATTCTGTAGAAACTGGTATTTATAATACAAGTGGTTCTGCAAGGGCAGTATATGTAATTGATACATTTGCATATATTGCAGATGGTGATGAAGGGCTTAGAATAATCAATGTATTAGATCCAACAACACCGATAGAAACAGGTTTTTATGATACAGATGGATATGCCAGAGGTGTATATGTAACTGATACATTTGCTTATGTAGCAGATGAAAACGCAGGACTCAAAATAATCAATATATCAGATCCCAGTTTACCATTAGAAATAGGTTTTTATGATACAGGTGGCTGGGCATGTGATGTATTCGTAATTGACACTTTTGCTTATGTAGCAGATTATAGTTCTGGGCTTAGAATAATTAATGTGTCGGATCCAACAGTACCTGTAGAAACAGGTTTTTATGATACAGATGGTTTAGCATATAGTGTTTATGTAATTGACACATTAGCATATGTAGCAGATGGTGATGAGGGACTCAGAATAATTAATGTATCAGATCCGGCTAATCCGGTAGAAACAGGATTTTATTATGAATTTTACTATAATACATGGGGCGTTCATGTAATTGATACATTTGCATATATTACAAATGGATGGATTGGATTACAAATAATAAATATTGCAGATCCAGCAGTACCGATAAAGATAGGCTATTATTTTATAAAAGGTCAAAGTGGCGGTGCATTTGATGTATTTGTAATTGACACATTTGCTTATGTGGCAAATGGTGATGCAGGATTATGTATAATAAAATATCCTATGAGTGGTTTAGGAATAGAAAACCATAAATTGCATGATAAAGTATCTAACAATAATTATCATATTAAATACAATAATGCTACAATAGATATGTATTTTGGATTAAAGGAAAGAGGAGAACTAATATTAAATCTATATGACAAATCAGGTAGAAAACTCAATACAATAAGTAATAAAACTGTTGAAGCCGGATATACAAAAA
>CBDUZN010000077.1:0-9056 GCA_965371715.1 uncultured bacterium
TAGGATCTGTGATAATTATACCTATACCTTTTTCATTTATTCTATTTATCATATCTTCTGATTCTAATGTAAAAATTATTCCATTGTCTGTTATTTCACTTGTATAAATCTCATCAAACTTTGATTCATCCGTTACTGTATTATCAAGCAGTGTAATATACTCAATATTATCAAAATCATAGATTGTCCCCTCTATATAGAATTTATAACCTAATGTATTATAATTAATATCTTTTATTACATCATATGTTGTTGGAAATTGAACAATCTCTCCATTATTATCAATCCCATAAAATTTCAAATAGCTTTCTTCATATTCATTCATTTCCTCAGCTGTTAAATAGTAATTTATTACAGGTCTGCCAATTGTACTTTTCATTGAATTAATATTTATTATTGGGCAGAATGATTCTCCAATAAATGGTTCTTCTCCATTGTCCACTATCATTTCAGGCGCTATATGAAAATTGAGTTTTACAGTATCAGCTGCTCCTTCCTGGATCATAAAACTTAATACACCTCTTTTATATGGAGTTGTGGTTTGAGCAAATGTTGAATTAATTAATCCGTTCTCTATCTCATCACCAATAAATATATCTTTTGTATAAATGCATATTAAACTATCATTAATCACATCACCTATACCATCAATATTAGCAGTGCCACCTGTTCTATGGTAAATAGGAACATTTATTTGAACATTACCAAATATATTCATTGTATTTAAATATCCTATAACTTCTCCTGAATCCGGTATTACTTTCCTATTTGAGAAGATATTATATGAAGAATCAGGTACCTTTACATTAATATTATAGTAAAAATCAAATCGCTTATTTATAGTGTCTGGTAATAAATTACCCTTTATTGGAAGAAAACTCTTGGGTTTTGCTCGCAATAGATTTTTTACATCAAAATTGGTGAGTCCCGCTTCACCGATATTTGTTATAGGATATGTATCTACAATTATCAAATCACTATTTGCTGATAAATCCGGATATAAAATTTCAATTTCTATATCATCTAATCTCACTAATGGATTACTTACTAAATTATTTGATTCATCTGTAATAATCATTGATTGTTCATTATTGGTAATCGGATACCAAGGTTTCAAAAAGTGCTTACTTTCCCCATCTGCAGGAAATTGATCTGTATTCAAAAATGGAATTAAATTATTTGAAATAATTTTTCCATATTGATTGGCTTCAGGAAGTGTCTCTGTTGTCCAATTATAAGGCGCAATTCCTGTAATACGATATTCTTGCCCTAATGCAATAAATGTATCATTTAATATCATTTTATATATAGAATTTCCACTTTCATCAATTCCAAAATAATGTATATCTATTTCATCTCCAACAATATTGTTAAATGTTGCTGCGCTGTATAGTGTATCATAAGTCATAAAGCTATCAACTCGAGGTGGAATATCTGTTTTATCATATAATTTATATATCAATGTTTCATAAGCTCCATCTGAAATATTATAATTGACTGTATCTATAAATGATGTATCTTTTATTAATCTATTATCCGGACTATTTTGAATCCAGTAATGTAAAACATCATTTCTATAAGTACCAGTTTCTGTAACAACAGTGTTAGTATCAATTGCAAATTTATATTTCAAGGGTTCATCATCACTATCTTCTAAATTAAATAAAATTTCTTTTTCATCTCCAGTATAAATACTACCAATCAAATTATATGGTTTATCAACAAAAAAGGATTCTCCATTCCAGTTCATATCAAATTGTACTGAATAAATAGAATTAGCAAAAAAATTTGATGAGAAAATGCTGATCGCAGCTTCATACCATAAGCGTCCTGCAAGAAAATCCATTTGAGATGAATATGTATCAGTCATTACTGATATAGGATCTGTATAAGCTACATCAGAAATTGTTTTGATGAATTCTCCTTTCTTCGTAATAAATGTCCGAAGCCATCCATTTGAATTTTTTGAAAAAATTCCTCTTGCAGTATCAAGTGGAGGATATCCAGATTCGGGTGTTGCATTATGAATAGCATTTTCCGTATTGAATAAATATACAGAATAATGATGCGGATAATATTCAGAACCTGAATCAGTCCGTCTAATTTTTAATATATCAAATCCTTCACTGATGAATGTTGTTACATCTGTAGAAGCACTTACAAACCCTTCACTGGTGAATGCAAAAGTAATATAAACATTATCTACTGACAATATTTCATCAACATCATTGAAATTTTCCAAAAAATCTGGGAATGTATAAATACCATTGCTAATAGTTCGAATGAAGCCCTTTCTACATATTCCGTAACCATGTAATTTTGTTTTGACACTCACATTATTAGCATATTTTTGTGCATTTACATTAATATCATAATTAACTTCTCTTGGTAAATATATACCTCCATCTGCATCAAATGAATAAAGGAATTCTCCTTTTCCATCATATATTTCAGCAGTTGTGTCAGCAGATGTGCAATATTCCTTTGGAATAAATAATCCTTCATTAATTACACTTATAGATGTATTGGAAAATGGAATTGTGTAATTGGATATAACACTATCTGTCAAATCAGCATTATAAACAATTACTTCACAATTAAGAATAGAATCATCAATACTGAAATCACTATATCTATATGTATTCTGGAATAGATAATTAAGTGCAATTGTGTCTGTTGTGATTTCTCTACTAATATTACCTTTACTTACAATTTCTAAATTATATCTTACATATCCTCTTTGATTTAATGTTGTATTTACTTCAAGATAATCCTTCATTGGATTCAATACATTTATTGTATCCGGAATAATGGTTATTGTATCCATTAATGGATTAATTATTTCACAATCCATAATTTCTGTATCTACTCCAACACCATCAGTTCCAACAACTGTTAAATAAACACTATAATCCCCTGAGGATATATATCTTCCAAATTTATCCTTGAAATTCCACCCTTTATAATCCACTCTGTTATATTCAAATGAATTCAGTGCTTCTGCTAAACCGCTTCCTGTATATACATTATAATATTCTGGTGATACCATAAACTCAATATTCTCATCATCACATTTAAATCCAATTCTCTTATTCCAGGTTTTCCCTGATATTAATAATTTATTGTTCGCAATGCTTATCATTGTATCTGTTGTATCGGCAAATATTTCATGTCCATTTAATGAAGTTACCACTATACTCTTCATATTCTCATCTTCCGGTGTATTAATTTCAATAAAGAATGAATCATTTACAGTCCAGATGAAAACTCCTTCAAGTTGATTAACTTGATTGAAGATTGGTTTACCCCATAAAGGAACAATGTTTTTAGATGTATTTTTATAAACATTAATGCCATTTTCATTAATTATATCAATAATGACATCTGATACCTTATTTTTGAATTGTCTCTTTATATACATTGAATCATCTTCTTCTACATTAAAAAAATCATCTGATGAATCAATTGCTTTACCAATATTCATATATGTAATTTCGGGAATTGCGATTCCGCTTCCGTCAACTACTTCCACACTCTTCATATCACAGGATATTATATCACTGCCCTCTTCAAATGATGCAAGTAAAATAGTTTGCTCGCCCAACTGCTCAGGTAAATAAACACCAAGCTTCTCAATATATTCACAAAACACTACAGACTCATTTTCACTAACTGTGCCATTCCTATTTGATATTGGTGTTATCATTCCATTTGTGTTTAGTAATTCTAATTCACTTCTTAAAGTAGGTATTACGGTAATACTTCCATCAACCCAGTATAATGCATATTTTTCAAATGGTTTCATATTTGTCATATCGGGGTCATTTGCTATACCCTCAATTATATTTGCAATACCTAAATATATTGTATCATCTTCATTTGGCTGGGAAATATATGTACCAATAGTTTTATTGATAAATTGCGCATAGCCATATGATTTATTAAGATGTTTGTCTGTCACAATTATTTTAATATTATTTATACCATTGGGAATATTATCATCAACATCTAATTCAATACTTATTGGTTCTATATCTTCTTTCAGTTTGATTCCTCTATAAATACCATTCCCATTTAATGTGATAATATACGATATATCCCCTGTATTGATTAAACTATCATTGATTTCAGATAAATTAAAATGTAAAGTCACCTGATTATCACTATTCACTACAAATGGCATACATACAGGATTAATAATAACAGGAGGAGTTCTATCAACAATAAATTCATTATATAGTAAAATTGTCGTATCATTCTTTACTTCATCTGTCCCAATCATATTAACATGATATCTACCATCAGGTAAATATACATTTGCTCCAAAACAGCCGGCAAAAATCTTTATATCTTTTGTTGGGATTGAATCAAGTTTATTGGTTGTTTCATTATAATTAAATTCAAATTGTAGAGTATCACAATATGCATCATTACTGATTGATAAACCATTAACATTTTCAAATAACACAGATACTTCACATTTCTCATTAACATTGATCACAATGTCTTTGGATACATCATACATATTAAAAATGCTATCCTCAAAACTTTCAACAATCGTTATTTCCGGAGGTGTGTTATCTACAATAAATTCTACTGTATCCACACCATCTAAACCAGCTTTATCTGTAATAATAATTTCCGCGTAATAATCACCATCAGGAAAATTAGCAATATCAGCACTATCATAATAAAAAGAAGCATAATTCACTCCTCCAAATGTACCCATATCCAAAACACAGGCATCTTTTATATCATTATTATCATATATTCTGACTATTCCTTTTTCATAAAATGGGAAAAAGTATTTGAAATTATCCTCTGGTATATATTGAAATCTCAAAAATCCTTGATTTCGGATTGAATATTTTTTTGATAGTGTATAATTTACAATTATAACTGTTGGTGCTGTTGTATCCACATAGAAAACTGCTAATTCTGCTACAGGAGCAGTTTCTTCTATATAATGACCTAAACTAAATATTTCATATCGACCTTCTTCTACATCGTGCAAATACAATGTATCATTACAGTTCTCTTCATTATTATGGGTAATATTTTCTCTTTTTATAATAGTATCCTGCATTATTAAAGTAGAAACCGGCAATTTGTAAATATAATCTATCATACTATCCAAACTAAATTTGGTTGCATTTTCTTCAAATATAATATGTTTTATTACTTCTATACTATCATTAATTTCATTAATTATTGCATAATCCCGAATATTTGATGTATTTATCTTTGGTCCATCAGCGATGTACAATATAATACTTTTTTCTGCATCTTCATATAAAACATTATTTGAATATATTTTTATAACATTTTTTCCTCTATAAAAATATTTTTTGAAATCACCTTTAATAGTGAATTGATTGCCATTATCAATACCAAACCTAATGTTTAAATCTTTTTCTTCTGTTTCTGTCTCGCCAAATCCAAAACCAATTAATTTTCTATTTATTTTTAATGTATTACCACCCTTTGCAAGAAAATATTTATCTATTTCTCCTGTTATATCCAACGGATTTCCTGAAATAACATAAGCCTTTAATTCCTCATCATATAATTCATTTTCTGTAGTTAATATCTCTTCATTCCCATCATAATTCATAGATAGGAAATTAATTTCCAAAGGTTTCTCAATTAAAGAATATAATTTATCATAATTATAAGCACCTGGTTTTATTTTTAATGGACCGAATTCAACACTTGAATGGGCATAATTATTCTTGTATATTGCCTTTTTCTCTAAACTAAATCTTTCATCATGTTCGTTTTCTCTTAAAGTATCGTTGAACTCTTCAATTGCGTTTTGAGATTTTAGAGGTATAACAATATCTGATGTATTTAACCATCCCATCCATTCAAAAAACGAATTATATTCTGCAACAAGTTTAATTGTTACTAATGCTGCTCTTGGTATATTACCTGATGACAGTAAAACAAGAATTTCACCATAACGTAAAGCAGCATTGGAATACCAAATATTTAAACATAAACTTCTAATATTAATATTATTAGCCAAAGTTGATGAAAAAATATTATATTTAACCTGACTTTGTATAGCCAAATTGTCTGGTTCTGTCATAATATTTGTTAAATGAGGCTTACCATCTATATCCGGAGAACCGTATTCCTGACAATCATAAGCAGCATCAGTATCAAGTTTAAATACAGTTTTAAATAAAGTTGGGGCAATTGTGTATTCAAGATAATCACCTACATTAGGAATATAAGATATAAACTGAGTTCCTAGAATCCATTGTGTTCTCCAAAACAAAAACCACCACGATGCATCTAATATCCAGGATGGAATCCCTGGAGTATCCTGAATACATTTAATATATTGATTTGCAGCTGGAGTCCCCAACATTGGTGAGTTTACTAAAACAATCTTCTCAATATGATTTATTAAAAATTTATCTCCTGCATTTTTATCTAACTCTAATAGCATATTTCTTACGTTAACTCCACCATAACTATGTGCTACAAATATTACTTTTGAATCCCCTTTTAAATCACTCTCCTTTAATACTCGAGCATTCTCACCTGGTAGTTTTATAAGTACATCATAAAATCTACTTTGATAAATGGGATGTTTCTGATATTCTATTACTCCCTCAGTATAATAATTTATTAGTGTTTCCTTTAATTTACATATTAGTTCTCTTGCTCTCCCCACCTGAAAATTGGTTGGATTTATTTTATTCGGCATATCTTCATCACTACTACCTGTACCGGGAGAATCAAATTCAATTGTCTCAAGAAAGCAATTGATTGGCTGGGATACTGAGATGTCATCTGGATATTTAGGGAGAATTTCATCTGTTGATGTGATTTCTCTATATTTTCCTTCATCATTTTTTAACCAATAAAATTCATCTTCATTATTTTCTGTAATGGATTGCCAATAATCCAATATATCCCTATTAAATTCTGCACATTGATATACAAGTTTTCCATATTCAATCCTCTTTCCTTCATTACGGGATATATACCATAATCCATCTTCTCCATCAATTTCAACAGGTGATGATGCTATGGAATAATCAATATCACTTGATATTTCACTTCTCTGCATTACTATCCCAAAATTACTTGCTTTATAATTATCTGTATTATATCCATGAACCGCAATCACTGGATAGGGTTTGTATGGCTCGGCAGTTATCATTAATATTATAATAATTAATATTAGTAACATTATAATTTTTTTCATTTATCTACTCCTCCGTTTTTACTTTTACAACTCATCATTTGGCAAGCTCCAGGTTGATATAGCATTACCCAATGTATCTATAAAAAGACCCAATGTTGCATACTTGGTTTCATCTGGGCTGCTAAATCCTCGTATATTTTCTAACACTTGCTTATTTATTGTATCTGTAATTGATATTCTGATTTTATGATATTGGTCTTCACTTGTTAATGTATCATTAAGATATATATCCATTGTAATATATTCACTCCCTATATTACCATATTGAGGAGGTATTGCATATAAACTGCTTATAGTATATTTACCTATCTTTGTATTATTATCTACCAATATTGTTTCTTCCCCAGTGTTTATATTTACAAATTTTCTATTATTCACTAATAAATAATTGCGGGAATAATCATAGTCAAGCCATTCAAAAAATTCATTATTTGTAAATAATATTTCATCAGTATTATTTATCATATCATATTTTTTTACTGTTTTTCGCGTTCCATCTACTTGATCTCGTGCTACTATATATCTCTCATCTGATGAAATATTCGGTATTATAAAATATCCTATGCTATCCCATCCATTATAATCATCTTTCACTTTGTATGTATTTACTTCATCACTTATATATATATGTTTATTCGCAATCTCTATTCTTATTCTATCAGGATTTGGTGTATGATATTTCCCACCTTTCTTTCTTAATAATAACTCCATTGCACCTGTGTTTGCATTGATACGCCATAACTCACCGCCAGTTTCATATATTTTTGTTGTTTCCGATACACCTGTTGCTTCATTGTAACACCATGTTAAACTGCAATATACTATCACATTGTCATTGTCTTCCCAGGATATACTGTTGGAACCAACAACCCTTTCTACCCAGTCATCATACATCCATACTTTTATTATTGTACATCCAGTATTTATAATCATAAATATAAATATTATTAATGTAATAATTTTTCTATTCTTTAACATATTTACCTCCACTTATCTTATCGCTATTTTACCTGAAACTTATCATCTGATATTTTTTTATCTATTTTTACATTCTTATAGGTCATAATCATTGTGCTATTATTTTCTGATATTTGGGTGTTTATTTTCATTTCTTTTAAATATCTTTTACCTTTTATTTCTCCATATTCAAATATTATTTTTGAATTCCCTTCATTCATTTCTATCTCCTGAAATCTCATCTCTCCTTTCTTCATATCTATTCCTACTCTCACTTCTCCTGCTCCCATCCCCATATTCTCTTTGTATTTTATTATTGCATTATTCTGATTACATTCCTCTATTTTAAAACCATCTTTATTTATCATTTCTTCTATCATTCCTTTACTATCTATCTGATCCATCTGATTATTTGAATATATCCCTTCTGCTCCCGTTTGCCATTCTCCAGTACCTGTTTTTGTATGGATTCCATTGGTGTCCGTTATCATTATTATGGATTCTATCCCAAATTCCGGTTTACCTGCAATTTCAATCCTTTTCATATTGCCTTTAATATATATCTTACTCTCTCCTATTACATTCCCATCCATTTCAATTTCAATATTTCCTTCAAAGGTATCATAGGTATTCCATTCAATTTCTGATAACTTATTCTTAAATTCCTCAACTGTAACATTTGCTCCCAAAATACTGATACTAATGAATAACATTATCATTGTTAATACAATTATTCCAATCATCCTTTTCATTATTTGCTCCTTTTTATTCTTTCCTTTCATTATTTTCCTCAATTAACTTTATTCTTAACGAATTATTATGATTTTACTTCTAACCTGTTGACTCTGATCCACAATAAAATATACTCCACTTCTTT
>CBDUZN010000078.1:0-9039 GCA_965371715.1 uncultured bacterium
ACTTTTATAATTTAAATTATTAAAAAAGAGTTCACTTTTAAAGTTTAAATAACAATTATAACATCTTTACTTGACAAAATACAATAAATATCTAAAATTATATAGCTTTTAATAAAATTTAAAAAGGATGGCTATATATGAAAAAAATTTTAGTAACAGGGGCAGTTGGGCAAATAGGCAGTGAATTAACAATGCTTTTAAGAAAGAAATATGGTAATGATAATGTTATTGCAGCAGGACATAGAAAACAACCATCAGAGGAATTGAAGAATTCCGGACCATTTGAATTTATAGAATGTGAGAAATATGATGATTTAACAAATATTATCAAAAAATACGATATTGGCACAATACACCATTTGGCAGCAGTATTATCAGCAGTTGCAGAAGCGCATCCCCAAACAGCATGGAATGTTAATATTAATGGACTATATAATGTACTTGAGGTTGCAAGAGAAAATAATTGTGCAGTAATGACCCCAAGCTCCATTGGAGCATTTGGTCCATCAACCCCTCAGGATAAAACTCCCCAAATAACAATTCAGAGACCAACATCAATGTATGGCGTAACAAAGGTAGCAGGTGAAATTTTATGTGATTATTATTTTACAAGATTTGGAGTTGATACAAGGGGTCTCCGTTATCCTGGACTTATTTCTTATGTTGCACCTCCGGGTGGCGGAACAACCGATTACTCTGTTGAGATTTTTTATGGTGCACTTGAAAACAAGAAATATACTTGCCCCTTAAAATCAGATACCCGTCTTGATATGATGTATATGCCTGATGGACTTAATGCTGCTATTGATTTAATGGAAGCCGATCCATCAAAATTAAAGAATCGTAATGCATTTAATGTTACTGCAATGAATTTCACACCTGATGAAATTGCAACAGAAATAAAGAAACATATACCAGATTTTGAAATAAATTATGATGTTGACCTTGTTAAGCAAGGCATAGCGGACTCATGGCCTAATTCAATGGATGATAGTGCAGCAAGAGAAGAATGGGGCTGGAATCCTGAATATAATCTTGAAAAAATGACTAAGGATATGCTTGTTAATCTTTCAAAGAAATTAAATATCAGTTATTAAAAGGAGAATAATCATGACACTTGAAAAACTCAATAGCGTTTTAAAGCAAAATGTAGATGATTTGAATGAAAAAGGTACTTCAAAGGGTTCTGAACTTGTGATTACAGATGTAAAAAGAGCAGAGGGTAAATTCGGTCCCAGATATTTTATTAAAGGGTATGATAATAAGGAATTCCTCAAAATGAATGCCAATTCCTATTTGGGTATGTCTCTAAGAGAAGATGTAATTGAAGCAGAGGAAAAGGCATCAAGAAAATTCGGAGCCGGACCAGGAGCAGTAAGATTTATAAGCGGCACCTATGAACCACATATACAACTTGAAAAAAAATTAGCAGATTTTCATAGTAGAGAAGCAGGTATGATATTTTCATCTGCCTATGTAACCAGTTTGGGAGTATTGGTTCCACTTATAACAAAAGAAACCGTTATTATTAGTGATGAACTTAATCATAATTGTATAATACAGGCACTTCGTTTATCAAGACCGGCAAAAAAGATTATTTATAAACATAATGATATGAAAGATATTAATAGAGCAATGGAAGAAGCAAAAGGACAGGGAAAACGAGCAATTGTTGTTACTGATGGTATATTTAGTATGAGAGGCGACCATGCACCGCTTAATGAAGTTGTTGACATTTGCCATAAATATGATAGTGAATTTGAAGAAGGCGTAATTAGTGTTGTTGATGATTCACATGGTGTTGGTGCTTTTGGCAAAACAGGCAGAGGTACAGAAGAATATACAAATACAAAGGTTGATATACTTATTGGAACATTAGGAAAGGGATTTGGTGTTAATGGCGGATATGTTGTTAGCAGTAATGCAGTAGTAAATTATCTGAGAGAAACTGCTCCAATGTATATATATTCTAATCCAATTACTGTTTCAGAGGCATGTGCAGCAATGAAATCAATAGATATATTAACAGGCGAAGAAGGGAAGACCATTCTCACGCACCTAAGAAAAATGACAAAGAAATTTGAAGATGGAATTAAAACATTGGGATTTGAAACAATTGAAGGAGAACATCCTATTGTACCTCTTATGGTAAGGGATACACCAAAAACTGCTGATATTGTTAAGCATCTTACTGAAAATGGCGTGCTTGCAACTGGTCTCAATTTTCCAGTAGTACCAAAGGGATCTGAGGAAATCAGATTTCAGGTCTCAGCTGATCATACAGAAGCTGATATTGATTTTGCTCTTGATGTATTGAAAAAATATACAGAAAAGTAATATTATATAAGGGCAGATTTATATATCTGCCCCCTACTCTATCATTGCGATGAACGAAGTAATGAGGTTGGAAATTCGCCCCACCTAGGCGGGTCTAAGGATGTGGCGAACAATCTCCTTATCCACTTCGCGTTTCCATACTGAAAACTCTCCCCGCTCAACAAATGAAGTATCTCATTATTCTATTGATACTATGTATGTTATGAGCAATGCTGAATAATTCTTGAGAGCAAAACACAGCAAGCTCCGCATGTCCTGATTCTGTCAAATGTATATCTACTCTTCACTATCTTATATTCCTTTTTTTATCTCAACAGTTTATTGTATACTTGCAATTCTTCCCCAAATATGATAAGTTTACCCTATAAGATAAACTATAAAGGAGTGATAAGGTGAAAAATATCAAGCGAGAATTATATTTAAATAGAATTGAACCTTTTATTGATAAACCTATTATAAAGGTTATTACAGGAATAAGAAGATCGGGTAAAAGTTATTTCTTTAAACAGATAATTTCATTGCTTAAATCAAGACAAATACCTAATAACAATATACTGTATATCGATAAAGAAAATATTAAATATGATTTTATAAAAAATTACCTTGATTTAAATAAATTTATAAAACAATCATGTTCTGGTATAAAGGGAAAAAAATATTTATTTATTGATGAAATTCAGGAAATTGAAAGTTGGGAAAAGGTTATTGTTTCTATATTTTCTGAACAAAACATTGATATTTATCTTTCGGGTTCAAATGCACATTTACTATCATCTGAAATTTCAACACTGTTAGCAGGAAGATTTATTGAAATTCCTATTTACACGCTAACTTTTAAGGAATTTTTGAATTTTAGAACAAATAAAAAAGATATAAAAAGTGAATTTAAACTATTTATGAAATATGGAGGATTTCCAGTCATTCATCATTTTGAATTAAATGATGATATGGTATATCAGTATATAAATGCAATATATAATACAATTTTACTGAAAGATGTTATAGAAAGAAATAATATTCGCAATGTTTCATTGCTTAAAAACATTTTTAAATATGTTTTGGATAATACAGGAAATATATTTTCCGCTAATAAAATCAGTGATTTTCTAAAATCTCAAAAACTTAAAATCTCTCCATTAACAGTGCATGAGTATTTACATTATTTATCTTCTGTCTATGCTATTCATAAAACTATGCGATTTGACATAAAGGGGAAAAGAATACTTGAATTATATGAAAAATACTTTATAGGAGATATTGGATTTATTAACAGTAATATAACAAATTCTGATAATAGAATATCAGGAATACTGGAAAATATTGTTTATCTAAATTTAAAAGCAAATGGATACAATGTCTATATAGGGAAATTAAATGGGTTTGAGGTTGATTTTATTGCAGAAAAACACAATAAAAGAATTTATTTTCAGGTATCGTATATTTTAAATTCAAAAAAAACAATAGAAAGGGAATTAAATCCACTATTGCAAATAAATGATAATTTTCCAAAATATCTTTTAAGTATGGATGAATTTGGAAATAATTACAAAGGTATTGAATGGGTAAATATTATTGATTGGTTAATTGAACATTAAATTTCTATTTATTGTAATAAAATCCAATCATTAATATCGTTAAATATATTTATTCTATCTATTTCATGTAATAATTCATGTCTATGGTTTTCGTAAATTTTTGTTTTGATATTATTATACCCGGCACTTTTAAATCTATTGGCAATCTTCATTGCACCTTTACCAAAATCACATACAGGGTCTCGATCTCCTGCAATAAAGAATAAATCTGTTTCTTTGTTTACAGGATTTAGAGAAATATTTGATAATCGTATTACAGATCTAATTAAATCAACATAGTATTCAGCAGCACAAACAAACCCACAAAGCGGATCTTTTTCATATTTATCAACCTCATCAAAATCTCTACTAAGCCAATCAAACATTGTTCTATTCGGTTCAAAATGCCTGTTATAGTCACCAAAGGTCATGTTCCACATTAATTGGCTTTTGCCATTTCTACTGTGAATCAATTGTTCCCATAATGCAAGTAATAATCCTGTTCTTTCTTTTACTCCTGAAGGTCCCGGAGTTCCTGAAATAATTGCCTTATCAATTTTTATTTTTGTATTCATCAGAAATTCACGAATTAGTAATGATCCCATTGAATGACCAATCATTACAAATGGAATTAATTGATGTCTATCCTTTGCATAATGAGCAACAATTTCAATATCCTTTAATACAAATTTTCTGTTCATTATTCCCAATTGATTATTATTCTTTACAGTAAATCCATGTCCCCTTAAATCATGTGAGTAAACAGCCATTCCTCTTTTATTAAGAAATTCAGCAAATTCCGAATATCTTAATGAATGTTCTGCCATTCCATGTACTATCTGCATTACAAATTTTACATTGCCATCTGGCAGCCATTCTCTTACAATAATTTCCTTATTATCAAATGATTTCAAAAAGGTGTTTATACTCATATTTGCTTTGGTTTATAATCCTCTAATAACAATATTACTTATAAATTGTTTAAGAATATCCTTGAATTTTACTATCTCTTCCGGTTTATAAGGATGTTTATCAGAGAATTCCTCATTAAGGGTTTTTCCTCCCCTGAATTGCTGAAGTGCAAATTTCTTTGCTCCAACAATGTATGAACCAATTTCACGAATATCTGATGAATCCACAATATCAGGCACACAGGTTGTTCTGAATTCACTGTCAATCTTACTATTTATTATTAAATCAATTGATTCTCTTATCATATCTGTTTTTATATTTATTCCTGCCGCAATATAATATTTATTTAATGATGTTTTAATATCCATTGCAATATAATCAACAATATCCATTTCAATAATCTGTTTTAGTATTTTAGGATTATATCCATTTGTATCAATTTTAATAGGCAGCATTAATTCTTTTTTAAGGGTTTTAATAAAGTCTATGATCTCATCTTTCATAAGGGGTTCACCACCTGTAATGCATATACCATCAATAAAATTAATTCTATCTTTCAATTTTTTCATTAATTCATCATGTTCAATTACAGGAACATCATTATTCTGTTCTATAAGTTCCGGATTATGACAGAATGGACATCTAAAATTACATCCAGCTAAAAATAGAGTTGATACGATTTTATCAGGATAATCAATAAGAGATATACCTTGAATGCCTTTTACACTGATCACGCGACTCCCCCAAGTAGAGTGAATTCAGTTTAAAGCTTAAATTCTTTTCTATGTTTGAATTCTTCTCTTTTCCCCTCATTCCAATTGGATACGGGGCGAAAATAACCCACTACCCTGCTGTAAATTTCTGTTGGAACCTTTTTAATTTTAATAACTTCTTTTGGTTTTGTTCCGACTGCAATGGTTTTTTCCATTTTATTCTCCTTGTTCTATATATGTTTCAATACCAAATTTCTCTAATTCTTCTTTTGAATGATCATATGGACAATATTGATGCTCTCCTGATATATATCCATGAATAGGACATATACTAAATGTGGGAGTTAATGTATAATACGGTAAATGGAAATTCTCCGCAATTTTCTTAACAAGTTGTTTTGCTGATTCGGGAGAATATATCCTTTCACCCAAAAATCCATGAAGAACAGTGCCGCCTGTATACTGCCTCTGCAACTCATCCTGTAATGTTAATGCTTCAAAAAGATCATCAGTATAACCAACCGGTAATTGTGTTGAATTTGTATAATAAGGATTTTTGTCTCCGGCTGTCTTAATATCCGGATATTGCTTTTTGTCCAATTTTGCTAATCTGTATGATGTTCCTTCTGCAGGTGATGCTTCAAGATTATACAAATTTCCTGTTTCATCTGCATATTCCCTCATTCTGTCTTTCATAAAATTCAATGTTTCAAGTGCAAACAATCTACCTTCTTCTGTGCCAATATCCTTGCCCACAAGCATTTCACATGCCTCATTCATACCAATAAGACCTATTGTTGAGAAATGATTTGACCAATAAGTACCATAATTTTTCTTAACACTTTCAAGATAATATTTTGAATATGGATAAAGACCATTATCTGTAAATCTTTCAAGCACCTTTCTTTTTATTTCAAGCGATTGTTTTGCAATATCCATTACTTTGGCAAGATTATTAAAGAAATCATTTCTATTCTCTGATTTATATGTAATTCTAGGTATATTGACCGTTACAACGCCCACACTGCCTGTCATAGGATTTGCTCCAAATAATCCACCACCTCTGATTTCTGCCCGTTTTGATTTTGCCTCTTCAGGTGGAACTGCTTTTGCATTCAATTTAAGATTAAGCTGCATATTGCTTGAACGAGTTCTTAATTCCCTATTATCAAGTCGTAATCGACAACACATACTTCTGGCATCAGATGGATCCATATCCGAATTAATAAAATTACTGAAATATGGAATTCCATATTTTGCTGTCATTTCCCACACTTTTTCTATTGCCGGATCATTCCAATTGAAATCTTTTGTTATATTGTATGTGGGAATAGGAAATGTGAAGATTCTTCCCTTTGCATCACCAGCCATCATTACTTCGGCAAATGCAGTATTGAACATATCCATTTCATCCTGGAATTCCTTGTATGTTTCCTTCATTCTCTTTCCGCCAATAATCACCTGCTCATCACGAAGATTTTTCGGGCACGAAAGGTCCATTGTTATATTTGTAAAAGGCGTTTGAAAACCTACTCGTGTAGGTACATTAACATTAAAAATAAATTCCTGCATTGCCTGCTTAACTTCTTTATATCTAATCTGATCATATCTAATAAATGGTGCAAGGTAAGTGTCAAAATTGGAGAATGCCTGTGCTCCTGCTGCTTCTCCCTGTAATGTGTAAAAATAATTCACTATTTGCCCAAGTGCCGATCTAAAATGTTTGGGAGGATAACTCTCAACTTTTCCAACAACTCCGCCAAGCCCCTTTGAAAGCAATAACTCCATGTCCCATCCACAACAATAAACAGATAATATGCCAAGGTCATGTATATGAATGGTGCCATCTCTATGTGCGCGCCCAACTTCCTGAGGATATATTTTCTCAAGCCAGTATGTTGCTGAAATAGCCGAAGAAATATGATTATTAAGACCCTGAAGAGAATAAGACATATTGGAATTTTCATTAACACGCCAATCCGCCTGATCAATATAATTATCCATAAGGACAACTCCATGATTGATCAATTGTTCTGCCTGGCGCAACTCGGAATGTTGCTGTCTATAAAGAATATATGCTTTTGCTGTTTTTGCATGATTACCTTCTATAAGCATTTTTTCCACTAAGTCCTGAACATTTTCAACTGTGGGAACCCTGCCATCCTTATATAAGACATCAAGAACAGCTGCAATCTGACTTGTGATTTTTTGGGCTAAAACAATATCATCTCCGCCAACAGATTTTGCGGCTTTAAATATTGCTGCTGTAATCTTGTCTTCATCAAAATGCTCAATCCGTCCATCCCTTTTTCTAATAGATCCTATACCTGACACTAAAACTCCTTCCTACTTAAGTTTATTTAATGTTATTATGTTACATAAAAAGGACTGTTCTGTCAAGCGATTATATACAATATTTAGTATTATATGAAATTCATAGCGCAATATGTTGTGCTTTTACTACACTTACATCTATTTACGGATAAGTCCTGATTGATGCTGATTTTAATGATTTATTTAGTATCAAAGAATCAATTACCGTAAGCTTAGTAATATCAATAAGATATAGTTTCTCCGAATTGGTCATTACATTTATTCTGTTTTCATATAAAAATATATCCGATAAACCATTTATATTAATTATTGTAGTATTGTCTATATTGTCTTTATTCATATACATTAAATTACTTTTGAAAATATCATCTTCTGTATAATTATTAAGGAAAAATACATAATCATCCTGTTCTGCAATTTTTCCAGGGCATGAATTTATATTGGTTTTGGATATTAATACTCCATTTTTTAATACTGCAATACAACCATTTATACCCTCAAAAACATTGCCTGTACAAGAAACATATATATTATCATTATCATCTTTCACCATATAACATGGATTATTACCCACATTTATTGAATCAAGTGAAAAATTATCTGCATTCATTATATACACATATTTATTTACACCACTATAAGCGCTTGTCCCAATATAAATAGTTTCATTATCAATAAGAATCTGATATGGTGATTCCTTTAATTTAATGGTATCCTTAATAGTCAAATTATCCCTATTTAATATTAGAATTTCATTTATCCCAAAAAGGGCAATATAAACATAATTGCTATCAACACCAATTCCAGCAGGTGATGAATACTCTGCTGTTTCATAAGTATAAAGCTCATTTCCATCAATATCAAATTTCTGAATCAAAGGGATTCCACCAAATCCGGAATTAGATACATATATCTCATCATCAAATATATAAAAATCCGATGGGGCAGTCCCGCTTAACAGTAATGGTGTTTTTGATACTGTGTATGATGAATCCATAACAAATATTCCTTCTGCTAACCAATCAAGAATATACACATTGCCTTTGCTTTCATTAAAATCAAATAGCGTACATGATAAAAAAGCAAGAACTACAATTAGAAAAACTGATTTTTTCATTAGACCTCCAATTTAATATTTAATATTATTTTTCTTCCTTCGGTTTTGTATC
>CBDUZN010000079.1:0-8962 GCA_965371715.1 uncultured bacterium
CATCAGATGGAAATAATGAAATAAAAATAAGAATGAAGAATATGAGAATCAATCATAAGATGAGTGATAAGATGTTTGAGAAAAACAATGACAAAAAATAGTATACTGGTAAAAACAAGAAATAGGTGGGAGGGTTCACCACAGCGAATCTACGATTTAGAACAACATATTCCTCGAATTACTTGCGTAACATATTCTTCGAATTACTCAGGATATGCCAGTACAAACATAATAAAATGGAGAACAATATGAAAAACAGAAGAATATTAATAACATTGATTGTTTTAATAATGCTTATAATAATCCAATCATCATGTTCATTATTCCCATCAACAATTGAAAGACATTTGTTTTTTGACAGTATATGCTGGGAGGATGATAATCATATACTAATGTACTCAATGGTAAGAAAATGGGTAAACACATCAGCAATATCATGGGGTTCTGAGACGGGGCGTTGGGATTGGAGTAAAGGGGAGATATGGCGGATAAATGTATTTACAGGAGAGAAGGAATTATTATTGAGAAGAGAAGGAGACAAATACACAGGATTATCAACGGTAGTAAAAATAGATGTATTGGGAGACAGAAAATTAATATCATTGGATGGCAATGCATATATAATGGAAGGCGAATCAACTGACTGGCAGGAGATAGAAGGTATATATGAAGCGGAATGGATAAATGATAATGAGATAATAGGGATTGATGAGGAGAATAAAAATAATATTATTCTCTACAATATTAAAGATAATATTTTTAATTTATTATTAAATGTCAATATTAATACTGAATATATAACACATTTAGCTTATAATAAAATTAATAACAAGATATTAATAAGCAATGATTTGTCTTTAATAATATTGTCTGAATTATCAGAATATGCAAGATTAAATCATTTTGATACATTGATTATAAATGATAGTATAATAGGAACAATAAATTATTATAAATGCTATTTCACAAATGATAACACAATTGTAGTAATGACAGATATATACAAAGATTATGAAACACATAATTATCTATTAGAGTTTGATTCAATATTAAATGTTAGTAATAAATATTATTATAATGAAAATGATATATGTCCAAGGAAGGATATGCAAATATTTGCAAACATGATTTACATAGATATATATAAAAATTCAGATAAAATTATTTTTACCGATAAACTTGGAAATATTCTCAGTACTGTGAATTTTCTGTTAAATCAATTGGATGAATAATGAGGAGCAAATATTTTCTATTAACAATCAAAAGGGAGAATAAGTGAAAAAATCATTTATACTTTTAATGATCGTAATTATGTCAACAATAATATCTGCTGAGCCATATAGACCGAAAATCATACTTTTTGTTCATGGATATAATACAGATAATGTCAAAGGTAGCGGTTTTGGAATAACAATGAAAAAGAGTGAAAACAAAGGAGATATTGAACATTATATTGCTGCAAGTCCATATACTAAACCTGTAAGTGGTGAGATTGTCAATCCATTTGACCCTTCATATTATGTGTCTAAATTTAATGGTGATTCTTTGGAAGAAGGGAAATTAGCAGCATTATGTTTAGAGAAGAATTCAGAGATAATAAATCATTGGGCAGAAGGAAATATAAACAATGATGATAAATATTGGTTAAATGGAAATAATATTTTTCAATACCAAAAGTACATCGAACATATTTATCCTCCCAAAAACATATTTCTTGAGACAATTGAATTTGATTATCCCGGTATAGGCAGTGCTGATGCTTGTCATCCAAATTCAATTACACCAACATCATATCAAATAGGTAGAGGGCGACAATTACTTCTCAAATTCAAGGAAGTATTAATCAATTATTATACTGATGGAGAACCATATTATGTTTATTCAGGAGATTTACTTACTAATGTGAAACTGAAAAAACCCAATGGTGATATTGTTAATTTACAAAAAGACCATTTAGACCCTGATTTACACAATTCAGACCCTAAGGTTATTTTTATTGCACATAGTTATGGCGGGGTTGTGTTAAGGCAGATGCTAATGGAAATACACAAAGATGGAGATGATTGGTTATTTAAGCATATTGATAAATTTATAACAGTAAATTCTCCATATATTGGTACTGAACCCGCTAATCAGCATAAACTGCTATCATTTGATCCGATTTTCTCGGGTTTACCTTTATATGATTGGACTTCCGAGCCATTTGATGATGGTTATTCTTGGATATTTGTAAGAACACAATGGCTTAATGGAATAAATCATTTACTCCCTGATTTGGCAACATTTGCAAATTTAATTGGTCAAGGGATAACAGTGCTATTTGGTCCAACTATAGGAACAGTAAGTGGAATAGTATCCTTGGCAACAATTGCTATCTCAAAAATTAACACATATAATTTGCCTTATTTAGTTAAATTATTTTTAGCTTTAGATACAGAAGCTGCCTATGATTGCCAACCAATATATGCAAATCCCAATGTTAGTAGAGATAACTTAACAAGAACTTTATGTAAACCAGAGAATTTAGCAATACAAACAGCAGTTGAATATAGGATGCACAATTCTGTTTGTGAGAATAATGATAAAGCAAAGTATTTTTCACAATTTAGTTATAATATTTCAACAGGTATTAATTGTACATATTTATACTATTATTCAACTACTTTTAATCTGATAGGTGCAGGTGTAGTTTTAGCAGATATGGGTTTAGGGTCATTTTCTTGGTATAAATGGATTGATTGGCTTGATAATTCAGATGGTGTAATACCTCTATATTCTCAAAATGCATTTGGATTTCTAAATAATATATTAGCAAATGCAGAATATTCAGAAAGATTTAATGTAACAGAAATCATAAGTGATGATGAAACATTTCATTCAGGGGGACTTCTAGGACTTGGTTCATATGAGAGATTAGATGCATTGCTTAATCTCATAGAAGATCCAACAGAAGTTACAATTGATTCAATAATGATAAATATCGGGGGAGATGATGTTATATGTGATATAAGCGGAACAGAATATTGGAATAATGAATTGCAAGCTTATACATTTGATGGTCCTCCTTCTATAATATATGGAACAGTCAATAAATATTTTATTGCACAGGGCAACAATTCAATAAATATTGGGAGACATAAAATCCTATTTGGTTATGGTGTAACAAATTCTGAAGATGAATGGCATAACTGGTCTGTCAATATTAGATATGGTATAGACAATAAGACAGCTGTAATAATTAATCTTAATGATCCAAACAACAAATTATTTTGTTCTGGTGAAAATTCTATCAAAATAGAATCATCAAATCTTTCATCAGAAAGAGATGAAGAAACAAAAACCATTTTTATATTCGGGGGACCAGAAATTAGCACATTAGAACCTGTGAGCAGGGAAATAATTAATGAAAAACCTGATACAATTAGGGTTGTTAAAAACATTGAATTTGATCCATACGGGAATACAGAAGATAATTATTTAGTTAAGATGTTGAACTATTTTTATATTATTGATATTAATGATTTAGAAGAACCAATAATTGATTCAGTAATTAAATTAGATCCTATTGGAAACGGAGATGATACATATATAGATACAACAAGGTATTCAGAGATCGTGGAGGGAAGATACGAAATGTATTCCTATTCATATTTTTCCAACGATGCGACAGTACCTCCTGTAGGTAAGTATGATGTTTTCTATATAGACACAACAGCTCCAACAGTTACGATTGTTAATTATACACTATCAGAAAAGTATTCAATCCGCAATCAGGGATTTTTGAAATTCCAATATATTCCGGAAGATAATTTCAAATACTTTTTCCCATTTTACGAAAATGGAATAGTTAAAATATATAATAGTGATAGTATAATAAAGGATACCTGCACTTTGGATATAGGTACATTTGGAGGAATAAATTATGCTTCTTTTTATTATGATAGTGCTGATATTGCTAATTTCCCTGATGGTGATTATTATGCAGAAATCACTATTACTGATAAGGCAGGTTTAGATGGCTTTGATACAGTAGATTTTATTGTGGATAATACACCACCGGAAATAACAATTGTAGAGAATTTTGATAATAACATTTTCAATATGTATGATATATCCAAAGAGATTGTGATTAATGTTAATGAGAAATGTGATGTATCTATATTATTTGAAAATATAGAGAATGGTTTATCAATCAGTAATGATGCATATTGCGATACCATTCAATTTGAGTTTGTTTATAATGATTCGACCAATACACTTGATTCAGTTCCTACAGAAGATATAAAGATTTTTGCCGGTTGCTTTGGAACAAATATATATTTACCGGATGGTAGATATCAGGTTGATATGATTGGTACAGATGAAGTTAAGAATGATATAACAATGTTATTACTTGATACATTTATTGTTGATAGAACACCTCCTGTTATAGTGAATCCCGTATGTATGCCTCTTGTAGTGAATAGTAATGAGCAGATAACTGTATTCTTTACATTATCAGAAGACAATGACAGTACAATAAATAAGGGTATTGTAACAGATACTATTAAATTAAATGGGGAAGCAATCATTAATGGTAGTGAAAATTCTCCTAATGGAAATAATAGAAGATCATATTCATTAACCATAACAGATAACATTCCAAATGGAATAAATAATATTGAAATAGTAGCAACAGATCAATATAGTAATAAATCTTATGGATATGCACAATTTATTAATAAAACCATTGGCACATATATTTCCAAACCAATTGAGGGAGATACAATATATTCAGGAATTGCAAATATAATTGAGGGTATAGCAAATGATCCTGATATGACAAATATGAATCCATTTGAAAAGTATGCATTATACTGGACTAATGGAAGTATTGCTACAATCCCGACTTTAAGAGGTGAATTGGCGTTATTAAATACAAATGGAATGATAACACCTGTATCAAATAGAGATGGGACATGTGAAGACAATGAATCGGTACTGTTTTGTGAATATATTGAGAAGCTTGGTGTTTATACTCCTACACAAACAGGAAAACAAACCATTTTACTTGCATCATTTGAAGCGGGCAGTGATACAATATCCTGTGATATGAAAAGTGTGGAAGTAATTGACGGAAGCGGAATCGCAATTCCCGAAATTACATATATGAATATTGGTAAAACAATTAATTCATCGGAAGATTCGTTTAATGTAGAAAATGATTCGATGTATATAATGAGACAATTTAAAAATAAAGTATCAGATATTATTATTGATGTTATTAATGAAAATGGTGTCAGTGTTTATGAAAACACATCAAACAGTATTATTCCTTTATGGGGTGAACCAGATATTAGTGATCCTTCTCTTGAAGGGATTTTTATCTGGACTGTGAATGATTCATTCTTTATTGATATTAATACACCCGAAGATGAAAATATGAAGAGCATCGTCATAACTTCATTAAATGGAAATGAAATGTTTGCTGATACAACAGATACAATGGTAAGCATTATGAATAATCAGTTATTAGTATCAGGAAAGATATGGAATAAGAGAATTGCATTTGAATGTGATGATGAAAACATTGAATTTATAGTATCACCTGAATATTATAATGTATATACAGGAAGTGGATTAGCAGAAGCACCGAATTCATTTGAATATAGTGGAGTGGATTATAAAGTGTGGAATTTTAAGGATAAATTTGGAAGATATATATCCTCAGGGGATTATAGTGTTCACTTAACAGTTGTTGGTACTGATGGTGTTGGAGTGGATACAGATATTATGGAGTGCGAAATAATTAATCCATTAGTAGATACAATAACTGTTATTCCTGATACAATAAATGTATTAAATCCAATGAAGGATTATCTTGAAATAAATACAACGCTAAATCAACAAGGATATGTAAGATATAATTTAGAAATCATTAATAAAGATCCTATTATCAGAGAAATCACAACAGACACAATTGCACTTAATTATCTATTTCAGAATACATATAGATATAGTGATTTCAGTATTGATGATTCTATTCTTAACTGTGAAGTAATTGTTTATAATGCTGATTTGACGGATAGTGTGATATCCAGTGACACAATTCCATTTTCCAATACATCTGTTAGTGTTATTAATGAAGGATTATTTATTCCAAAGGAATATTGTACATCTGCTGATACAACTGCTGAAATATATGATGGAAAAGGAGAATTCCTTTACTCATTTGATGCAGATGGAGATATATACTTACCAAGAGAGGTTAGTTATGATATTGATGTAGATGCACAGAAATTAATGAAGGATGTAAATGTTATTGCTGAAATGTATGGTAATGGGCAATGGTTGACAGGTATAATTGATGTTCCCGATACTACTTCTTATACCTACTTTTATATTGATTCTAATTTTATAACTGAAAACAATGTTGATGGTTTAATTTTTACGGATGATATATATGATAATTTGTTACAGTTCTTTTATTGGGATGAAACAGTAGAAAGATCTGCATATTTAGTAGATATTACAAATTATATTAATGCTGGTTATACAAAATTGGTAATAATGCGAAGAGATTTAAGTCACCAAGCTGGTTCTGTTTATATAGATAGATGTGTAACATCTTTCATATTATTAAATGATGAGGAGACTAGTGATATTTTGTTATTCTCATTTACTGGTAATGATAATTCCGGTTCTAATACTCATTATACAGTTAAAAAATATAATACCAGTCATTTTTCAAAACAACTTTTTAATGTAGATTATCCTACTGAAACTGATGATTCTCCTTTACTTATTAGTAATTTTTCAACAACAAAGACAATTAACGAACAAATTTGTCTTGAGAACACAGACCCTAATCATTTTGCTCATATTATTTCGAGAGATAGCATTAAATTCTATTCTGATTGGAATGGACTGAGTATTGATACTGTTTATTCATACGGAGTTACAGGCGGAGTTCCAGGTGATATAAATGATATATATGACAATTCTGACAGAGTGATTCCTTTCAACATTGGAGATAATCTGGATTCATTAAGGTTTAAATTTAGGATTAATATTACAGAACCAGCTTTGTATTACCAAATAAAAAATAGTCCCGATTTTAGATTTATAAAAGATACATCATTTATAGATACAGTCAATTATAATATTTCAGATGGAGCTTATGAAACATTGATATATAAATTATATGATAAAACAGATATTCCACCTCGAGTTGATAGCTTTATGACTTATGATACACTATACAGCGCAGCAACATTTAACAATATTGTTGGAGATGAAATAGATATACATTATTTTGGAATTGATGAAAGTGGAAATTCTATATATAAAATGATATTAAATGATACATTTATTGCATTAGGGCAAGAATATCGTATTACAGGAACTGCACCTCATGATTGGACAACAGAGACACTTCCTGAAGCCAATCAACTTAGAAAAATTATTTCAAATAATCTAATTCCATTTTTGAATACAGATCAATTCCCTGCAGATGGGGAAAGTGAGCACTTTTTGAAAAAATGGTATCCAATTACCAACAATGAACAATCAATGATTATTATAGATTCTTTGTCATCTGATACAACAATTAGTAATCCATTATTAGAATTAACCAGTGTAAATATTGAAGTTTTATATCCGGATTTATCGGCAAATAATGATTTGATAGTTACAAATACATATCCCATAACAAATATCGGTGCAGCGGGACTCACTTATTTCAATGTAAAAAATCTACTGCGAGCAAAACCCAAGAGTTTTCTTCCAATAAAAGGTAATTTATTACCAGACACTATAAATAAGCGATTTGATTTTTATTATAATATTAATGTAAAGGTACCTGATTCTTCATATAATATTTACTCAAATAGGAAAATGATACCAGATTCAGGAGAAGTTATAGGATATTTAAACACAATGAATATATTTGGTAATGTTCAAATAAATGTTCCTATTTACCATAGAACAGGTGGCACTGCTAATATTGATGGTATAGGTGATGTGATTAATGATAGTTTAATATGCATTTATACAAAAGAAATATTTATTGGCGATGAGATAGAGAACGGATTAACTGATTCAACATTAGCTCAAACAACGACTCCATATAAAAGAGGTGTATTAAGTTTTATGATGGCGGAGAACGCTACTGATACTGTAAAACTCAATTTTCATATAGCACCAGAAATGATAGTGGATAATGGAGAAGAGCCATTTATAGGTGAATCATTCTGTCCAATAATTAATATTCATTCAATGAAAAACACAATGAGTAGTCCTGTGATAAATTACTATTTAACAGCAGAAGAAATGACTGGATATAATGTAAACAATTTAAAGTTTTACGGGATTGATAATAATGGGGAAATCATTCAATTTACAACAACATACGATATAATAGAAGATAGTGATTATAATACATTAGGTTACAAATTCTATATTGATGGAACAATTTATAATTTTGAGGATATTGAGTATATAACTTTACTTGATAATTCAGTAACAGATACATTAAAATTTGAGGAAATTTATACAAGTGAGATAACAGATAATGGAATGATTTTTACATTAGAATCAGAGGATATGATAAATAGAATCGAAGAAAAAGGCATAGGTATAATTATCACAGATCCTATTGAAAATGTGTACGATGCCCTTATGTTATTACATGAGAAACAACAATTTATAGATAATGGAAATAATTTATTTGATGTGATTGGGAATGCAGATGATAATAAATTATTGTCAGATGATCCATGTACATTAGTGAGGTTCTTTGGTATAGATAGCATTAATTCTGTACACATAGTGGAATTAACAGATGATTTTGTAAAAATATTAATACCAAATGATAGTTTGTATGTTGGTTACAATCATTTGTTTTTCGGTAATTATGATGCACTTTATAGAGGAATAGGATTAACAGATACAAATTTCATGAATCTTGGCATAGATATAGATA
>CBDUZN010000080.1:0-8793 GCA_965371715.1 uncultured bacterium
CAATTTTCTATCTAATCTATATCTTCTAAATTCCCAGAATTTCTATTTTCATGTCAACAATCAATTACAGTGTAATGATTTCAATGTATATTTGCTATAAGATGGATTCGTATGCCGCAGCAAATGAGGGACTTACGAATGGTATGTATAATGCTTCTATATATGGCAATACGAAAGGAGGACAAAGTGGATAGAATGAAAAAATGTGATTTGAACAAGATAATGTTTCTTGCAGAAATTTTTGAAGTTAAATCTGAAAAGGACGAGATAGTTCTTTTTGATGCTATTAGATACCTTGATATGCAGGAACCAATTGATGAAGAGAAAATGAGAAAGTAAAAAAATGATTTATCTTTATATAATTCATATTATGATCCTATAAAATTTTGAGTGTGTTAATTAAGACCTTCATTCTCCTTCAAGTCCAACAGGATATAGCACTAAAAGCACTCCGCTTTGCGGAGTGCTTCTTATATAAATATATATTTTCAGATAACTATTTTTTTCTTGAAGCAATATATGCAAGGATTAAATCCTCAGTCGCTTTAAGTCCTTTGACATGAACTCTCTCAACACCATGTGATGCTGATACACCCGGACCAATAAGAGAAACCCTGATATTATTTCCTGCTCTTAATGCGGCGGAACCATCAGAACCATAATATGGGAAAATATCTGTTTTAAATGGAATCTTACATTTTGATGCAAATACTTCAAGTTCCTTTCTCATTTTATAATCATATGGCCCGGAACTGTCTTTTGCACAAATAGAGACATGGTATTCATCACCACTTACTCCATCTCCAACTACTCCCATATCTGCAACAAGCATTTCCTTACAGGAATCTGGGATTCCGGAACAAGCTCCATGTCCAACCTCTTCATAATTTGAAAAATAAAATGCAATTGGAGTTTTCGTAATTTGTTTTTTTTTATTTAATAAAATATTAAGCATAATAGCAGAACATGCTTTATCATCCATAAATCTGGATTTAACAAATCCTGTTTTTGTATATTCAAAACGCGGGTCAAAACAAACAAAATCGCCAATTTTAATACCTAGTTTTTCCGTATCTTTTAAGCATTTTGATTCCGCATCAAGTCGTATAAACATACTACTCATGCTTCGATTTGCACTTTGCACATCTTTATTAACATGAGCAGCAGGGTTTTTCAGAAGAAAAGTACCTCTGAATGTTTTCTTATTATCACAAATAATCGTAATATATTCGCCTTCAAATGAATTAACAGGCCATCCACCAATTTGAGTAATTTCCAATGTTCCATCAGGATTTATGCCCTTAACCATTCCACCCAATGTATCAATATGAGCGGAAATCATATATTTAGGGTTTTTAACGATTGATACAATTAAAGCTCCCTTATTTGTTTTTTCTATAAAGTATTTGTGTTTTTTTAGTTTCTTAATCATAAAATCAATTACATTATCGGTGTAGCCGGATGGTGAATCAATATTAATAATTTCTTTAAGTAATTTTACTATCATAATTTCTCCTTGTTAATACATAATATACAATAATTAATACAAGAAATCAAGGCAACAAAATACATTTTGATACAGTTAAAGTATTAAGTCTATTTTTTGAATTTATTGCTAAAAATCATATTATTTTCAATATTATATGCAAAAATCCTTCCAATGCCCTTTATTTACTCAATGTTTTCTTAACAAATTCAGGAATAGGACGAATAGAATCAGGGAAGAATTTCATCATATTATTTTCAATAAGTTTTGCTTTTTTATCCTGTCCTGTCATTTCATAGAAATCCATTAAGATTGAATATAACATAAAATAATTATTTAATATCATAGAACATCTTGGCATATTATGATTTTTTACCGTATAATAATATTTAAATCTGTCTTTTGAATTAACAATCCTTTCCGTTTCAATATAATCCATCTCAATTTCATAAATATTTACATTAATGGGAACAAGATGCATGACAAAACCATAATATTGCAAATAGTCAGTTAATGAAGCTCTCATATTTGGTTGTGAACCAAGAGTGAAATAAACAGGTCTTTTCCAATTGTTTGTTTTAAGTAAATCAATAAGTATAAGTGTACCTGGAAAAATGATTTTCTTTCCATCATATACCATATCCGGTTCAAGTGTCCATTGCATTATATAGTCATTTGTGAGAATAGAATAGTGTTTTAACATATAATCAGGTACTGTTAAATAGAGAGTATCTGGTGTCCAGAGTTTATAGGTTATTTTATCAAGAGAGTCTGTAGTTATTGATATTGGAATTGAAGAAAAGAAGTTTTCAATTCCGATTTTACTAAATTTTATAAATGGTTTATAGGATAATAATCCTAATGGAATTACTGATACATCTCGTCTTTTCCTTTGAACCAATTGTAGATACCATAATGAATTTGCTTCAGCATCTCCTCCTGTAAAGAGAATAGCATTACTATCACAGGAAATAAGTGAATTTTCTGCATATTCAAGCAGCCATGCAGGAAAACCACCTTTTTCAAAACCAAGAGACAATTCTTTTATTGCTTTAATTGTATCATTATCAAATAATGCATAGTGTGCTCTTAATCCATATTCGACTCCAAGATAATAATAGGCATTTCCTATTGTGCTATCTAATTCAATTGCTTTATCAAGATAGCTAATAACACTATCTGATTTTATTTCATAATAAAATCTTTCTCCAATATCATATAAACGAAAATGCAGAATTCTGCCTAAATAATAGTATATTTCTCCATCATTGGGATTCTTTTGTCTTGCTTTCTCAAGCAGTTCAAGTGCTTTCTGCGCGTCTTGCTTTTTAAATGCAGCTAATGCATCATTCTTAAAGTCCGCCATTAATACAAAAAACAATGAAATCAGTATCAAAATTGTAATAACATATTTCATTTCAACCTCCAAATAGATTTATATTTTACCAGAGGATTAGTAATTAAACAAGTATTAAGTTTGTTTGTGTATTCCCCCTTTTTTTGTCATTACTATAACCGCCCAAGAAGGAATTTACGAAGATACTTCAATAATCTCGGTAGGTAAAATTCATGTCGCCGGAAAAACAATATATGATTCTTCACAGGTTGAGCGGGAGAGAATTTTCGGAATGACAATTTTAAATCAAGGCGCGGCACGCTTCTTCGCTACGAATTATCAGCGTGTTCTTACGATATTGACTTTATATTTTAATTATGTAATATGAAATCTATGACAGAGGTGCAAGGTAAAGTAAAAGAAATAAAAGGCAATAATATTATTGTGGAGATAAACAGAGATGCATGTGAGAATTGTAGTAAACATGCACATTGTACTATTATAGAGAAGAATAGTAATATGAAAATATCTATTAATAAGAATAATTCGGTTAATGTGAAAATTGAGGATATGGTTATTATTGAAACAGGAGTAAACAGAATAATCAGTTTGAGTATTCTGTTATATGCTTTTCCTGTATTAATGGTGTTGTTATTTGCTGTTTCAGCAAATCAAATTACAAAAAGCGAAAATATTATTGTTATTGTAAGTTTAATAGGCGGTTTAATTGCATTTGCAGTGATTTATATAATTGATAAAGTTATTGGTAAGAAATTTAAACACAAAATAACGAGGGTAATCAAATGATAAGAGAGATTCTTGTAGCAGTAGCTATGCTTGGAGCACTTTCTTTGGTTTTGGGACTTCTAATAACAATTGTTTTGAGGTTTTTCGAAATTAAGAAAGATCCAATGGAGGAAGAATTATTAGAAATTCTTCCAGGAGCAAATTGCGGAGCATGTGGATATCCCGGATGTGAACAATTTGCAGTTGAAGTTATAAAAACCCGTAGTCCATCATTGATATGTCCTGTTGGTAAACAAGAGGTAGCTGATAATATAAAGGCATTGTTAAATAAGTATAAGAGTGAGGACAAGAATGAGTAGATTAAAAACATTCAGTATTGGTGGTATTCATCCATCTGATAGAAAAGGATTAGCAGAGGCAAAGAAATTGGAGAGAATGCCTGTACCGGAAATTTTACATATTCCTGTAAATCAACATATCGGCGCACCTTGTGCACCATTAGTTAAAGCAGGTGATAGAGTTTTGAAAAATCAAGTTATTGCAAAGACCGAAAATGGACTTCCATCATCAGTGCATTCACCAATATCAGGTGAAGTGATTGAAATTAAGGAAATGGTATTTCCCGGTAAAAATAAAAATATGGTGATTATTGTAAAAAATGATAAACAGTATGAAAAATATGAAGGCACTGAAATTGAAAATGCATTAACAAATGATTTTAATGAATTACTAAAAATTGTAGAAAATGCAGGAATTATTGGAATGGGAGGAGCAGGTTTCCCTACTCATGTAAAATTAAATCCTCCAAAAGACAAACCTGTTGACCTTTTTATTGTAAATGCAGCAGAATGTGAACCATATCTTAATGCCGATTATAGAGCAATGATTGAATTCCCTGAAAAATTAATGAATGGTATTAAATTTATTTTGGATACAACACCAATGAAAAAAGCAATTATTGGTATTGAATCAAATAAACCAATTGCAATAAAGACATTAAAAGAAATTAATGATGATTCACGAATTGACATTGTACCTGTTAAGACAAGATACCCTCAGGGTGCTGAAAAGCAATTGATCTATGCATTATCCAAAAGGACTGTTCCAATAAGAAAATTACCATTTGAGATAGGCGTAATTGTTCAGAATGTGGGAACCGTTTTGGCAATATATGATGCAGCAAAAATGAATAAACCGCTTATTGAAAGAATTCTTACAGTATCTGGAAAAGGGATTAAGGAGCCAAAAAATGTTATTGCAGCAATTGGTACACCAATAAAGGATATTATTGAATATTGCGGTGGTATTGATGATAATACAGAATACGCTATTAATGGTGGTCCTATGATGGGAAAAGCATTTGATAATTTTGAATTACCAATTACAAAAACCACATCTGGTTTACTATTTTTAACAAATGAAGAATGCGAAGAGGGTGAAGAAATTACTTGTATAAGATGCAGCAAATGTCTGTTTGTTTGTCCTATGGGACTTAATCCTACAACATTAATGGATGTATCAAAAAAGCGTATTTATGAATTAATGGATGATGTTCTTGATTGTATAGAATGTGGTTCATGCACCTATGTATGTCCATCCAATAGGGATTTAGCAGATAATATTATTAAAGGAAAAGAAAGATATAATAAATATTTAAAACGGAGTAAGAAAAATGACTGAAAATAAATTTATTGTACGCGCTGCTCCCTTTTTGAAACAGAGAGAAGATGTAAAAACTATAATGTGGACTGTGCTAATTGCACTTCTACCTGCAACATTATGGGCACTTTATTTATACAGATTCAGAGCATTATCAGTAATACTATTCACATTACTATTTACACAAGTTTTTGAGATTATCTTTTTGAAAATTAGGGGTAATAAGAATATTATTGAAACTGCCTTTGATGGCAGTGCGCTGGTTACAGCATTACTATTAGCATTGAATCTCCCTTCCGGTTCTCCATGGTGGATGTGCGCAATTGGAGGATTTGTTGCTATGTTATTCGGAAAGCATGTTTATGGCGGATTGGGGAATAATCCATTTAATCCGGCTCTTGTAGCAAGAGTATTTCTTCTCCTATCATTTCCAACAATAATGAATACTTGGACAGTTGGTCTAAATCCGGATATAATTACAGGTGCAACTCCTCTTGGATTAATGAAAACAGAAGGCTTACAAGCAATACAGAATCTTGATCTATGGAGATTATTTATTGGATTACCTGTTAAAAATATTGGTGGTGGATCAATTGGTGAGATTTCTGAGCTTGCAATACTTGCAGGTGGTTTGCTTCTTATAGCAAGGGGAATAATTAAACCATTAATTCCGACAATATACATTTTTACTGTTTTTGTTTTAACAGGTATAATGTATTTTGTAAATCCAGCTGCCTATGCAAATCCATTATTTCATATGGTAACAGGTGGCTTATTCCTTGGAGCATTTTTCATGGCTACCGATTTTGTTACAACTCCATTAACAATGAAAGGAAAATTTATATTTGCACTTGGATGTGGATTAATTACATCTCTTATTAGATTATTCGGATCCTATCCGGAGGGAGTATCATTTTCAATTCTGATAATGAATGCACTAACTCCGACAATTGATAAATTTACTAAAACAAAAAAATTCGGCGGGTAACACAATGAAAGATAATATTATTCAAGTAATCAAACTTGTTATTGTATGTGTGGTTGCTGCTGCTGTTTTAGCTATGGTTTATAGTATTACAAAGGAACCAATTAGAATAGCTATTGAGCAGGAGACAATCAAGGCAGTAAAATCCGTAGTTATTGGTTATACTGATGATATGATTATTGATACAATAACAGTAACTGAAAATGAAGCAGATTTTATAATTTATACAGTTAAAGATAAAACAGGAAAAATTATTGGAAGAAGTATATCCACATTTTCAATGAATGGATATGGCGGAATAATGTGTTTCATGTTAGGAGTAAAACCAAATAATAAGGTGTCTGGTATATATGTATTATCACATAAAGAAACACCAGGGCTTGGAACAAAAATGGATTTACCATTATTTAAGGATCAATTCCTTGATAAATCATTAAAAACTACTATTTTCAAAGTGAAGAAGGATGGAGGTGATATAGATGCAATTACATCAGCAACTATTACTTCAAGAGCTGTAATAGAAGCAATTGAATTGGGATTACAAGTTCTTGATAAGCATTTTGAATATGGGGAGAGCAACATTGAATCAGATACTCTTTCTTTAGATAAAGAAGAGGAGGTAGAATATGTCAATTAAACAGATTTTTTTTAAAGGTATTTGGGAAAATAATCCGGTACTTGTTCTTCTTCTGGGGTTTTGTCCTGTTTTAGCTGTTTCTACATCTGTGATTGATGCCCTTGGTATGGGATTTTCAACGGCATTTGTTCTTCTTGGCTCCAATCTTGTTATTTCATTAACAAGAAATTTTATACCGAAAAAAATGAGAATACCTGTTTTTATAATAATTATTGCTACATTTGTAACAATAGTTGATCTTGTACTAAAAGGATTCTTTTTTGATATTCATAAAAGTTTGGGACTTTTTATTCCGCTTATAGTTGTTAATTGTATTGTTCTAGGCAGAGCGGAAGCATTTGCTTCAAAGAATAATGTATTTAAATCAATTATTGATGCATTAGGTATGGGCATTGGATTTATTCTTGCAATTGCAGTTCTTGCCGCTATAAGGGAAATATTAGGTAATGGATCAATATTAAACATTAAATTATTTGGTGATTCATTTAAGCCTGTTATTGTTGCAATATTGCCTCCGGGGGCATTTATTTCTCTTGGATTCATGTTGGCTGGAATGAATAAGATAAATTTGATAAAAAATGAAAAAGAGAAGGCAAAAAAGAAACTTGAAAAGAAACAAAAACAATCACAAGTAGGTTGAAATGGGAAATTTAATTATAATAGCAATTGACGCAATGCTTATCTCTAATATAGTTTTAATGAGATTTTTAGGTATTTGTCCTTATGTTGGGGTCTCAAAGAAACAGAGTACAGCAATTGGAATGGGATTTGCAGTTGTATTCGTTATGACATTTGCAACAATAATATCATTTCTTATACAAAGATTAGTTCTTGATAAATTTGGACTTCAATATTTACAAACAATTGTATTTATTCTTGTTATTGCATCGCTTGTACAAATGGTTGAAATTATGATGAAAAAAGTAGCACCTGCTCTGTTTCATGCACTTGGTATATATCTTCCATTAATTACTACCAATTGTGCAATTTTAGGCGTAGCTTTTTTAACAATACAAAAGAATTATAGTTTTGTTCAGGGACTTGTATTCTCAATTACAGCTGGTATTGGTTATATGATAGCTATATTTATATTTGCAGGAATAAGAGAAAAATTTGATTTTGCTGATATTCCCAAACCATTTCAGGATGCTTCCATTGCTCTGATTACAGCTGGATTACTATCTATGGCATTTTTTGGTTTTGCAGGGATTGTCAAATTGTGAGAAAATATTTTATAATAGTATTTATAATAATTCTATGCGGATGCGGAATTGAACGAAAGTTTGATTCCGCATTTTTAGCAATGGGTAATATTCCAATTCAAATAACAATATATTCAATTAATAATAATAATATTGAAGAAACAATTAATGAGATTAAAGATACTATTAGGATTCTTGATTCGCTGCTTAATAAATATAATGAAGAATCTCCTATTTATGATTTTAATAATAATAATATACCAATTGCAGCGAATATTCATATTGATTCATTGATCAATTATTCCATGAAATACAACAAATTAACAGATGGATTATTTGATATAAGGATTGAAACAATATTGACTTATTATAAAAGATCTGAAAAGAGAAATATTATTAATACTGACTCAATTAAATACTTTACTGATTTAATTGCAAATAATGATATATATTTTGATAGTTTAGGATTTTTAAGAAAAGACAATAAAGATATTATGATTGATTTTGGTGGTATTGCCAAAGGATATATTGGTGAATTAATAAAGCGAATTATAAGAGAAAATGGATTTAACAAAGCAATTATTGATCTTGGCGGCGATATTGTACTTTTAAATGATAATGGAAATACCCCTTTCAGAATTGGAGTAAGAAAAGCAAATGGCAATGGGATTATAAAATCCATAGAGATAATGAATGGGGGTGTAATGACATCAGGTGATTATTTTCGCTTTTATGAAATTA
>CBDUZN010000081.1:0-8761 GCA_965371715.1 uncultured bacterium
TTCCATTTCTATTGCTGCCTTAAGCACAATATCGTCATTTGTACTATATGTGAACATTACAGAGGAATTGTTTGATTTTGTTTCAATTGCTGAAAATACTATTAGGAAAGTAAATATCAGCAATACTATAATTGCTGTCTTATTTTTCATCAAACGGTTTTGCCTTATCAATTAATAGAATTGGAATATTATTCTTCACTTCATAATAAATATTATCTTTTCTACAGATAAGAATATCCCTTTTCTCATCATATTCCAAATCACCTTTGCATTTTGGACATGCAAGTATATCAAGTAATTTTTTATCTAACATAATGCCTCCTTAGATTATTTTTCCGGATATTTTATTATTGAATAAAGATATTTAGCCATTTGCGGCTGAATTTTTAGTATCTTTATATAATTACCTAATTTAAATATTTCACATCTAAATAAATTTTTATATGTAAATACACAGAATTTTTCTTCACTATCAATATTGAATTCCTCAATAATAATATCAATAAACGGTCCTCTGCTTTGAGGAATTAATAATTCATTTCCATTAAATGTATATATTGTATCATTGATTATAGCAGTATTCTTTAAATTACCATAGAAATATTTTTCATGTTCATGCATTAATGGTTCTGTATAATCAAAATGCCCAATATAAACCGCCTCTGTATAAAAAAGCATTTCAATATATTCATTATTCTTTTCATAAAGTTCAATTCTTCCATTATTTACTGTTCCAATTCCTGTTAATTCAAGACGCTTTTTAATAATTTCATTATCAATGGGAAATGTATCAGGAAGAATTAATGCCGCTTTTCTTTTGGGTTTTATTATAATATTATTACTATATTTAATATTAATATTTAAAGTGAAATTATTTTCATTTACTGATATATTTTCCAAAAATCCATTTTTTGAAATAACTATTTTACCATTTCTTTCATAATTGAATGGTGTAATAAAAACAGTATTGATCATTGCATTATAATTCCCTTTCTTTCCGTGTAATTCAATATTAGAAAATGAATCATTTATTAATGCATTTCTTATAAATTCATCAGGATTTATTGGAGAATCATAAATTATTGGTTCACCTGTAGCAGCATCATACCATTTGCCATCATAATATGTATTATAGACAATTTTCTCACCATCAACATTCATTTCTCCACTTACATTCATCTTCCCCAAAGCATCTTTCTGTCCAACTAAATTAAGGGTCATTATACCATGCCTAATATTAATATTAAACTTATAGGGAGTATTAAGATTATATAAAATATCCTGCTTTGAAAATACAATTGGTTCACTTATCTGTTGCTTTGTACAAGCAATAAATAAAACAATAAATAATAGTATAAAATATTTTTTCATAATTGGAATTTTTTGGGAAGTAATTTATCAAGTGAATATGTTTCATCACTTTTATTATTTGAAACAATAATAATTGCATCCTTTTCACAAAATTCAGACATTACCTGCAAACAGGCACCACAGGGATATGGCATTTCCTTATTATCAGAATATATCAGTATTTTAACAATTTTCTTATTGCCATTGGAAATTGCCTTAAAGATTGCAACCCTCTCTGCACACATTGTCATTGAATATGATGAATTCTCAATATTTGTACCTGTATAAATATTTCCATTCTCCGTTTCAATGGCTGCCGATACCCTATACTGTGAATATGGACTATATGAATGCTTTATTGCTTCTTTTGCTTTGGTTTTTAATGTATTAATCATAATATAATATAATATATTAAAATTATGAATAGTCAAGATAAAGAAATAGGTATGTTCGTATATTTTGTCCATATATGAACAAAATATACGAACATACCTAAATATTTTCTTTATATTTTATTTTGCTTTGTAATCAAATTCCAGGGTTGCATCATAGCCACCTGCCGGATCTTCATCAATTGTTAATGTTTTTGCATATAGGAAATATTCATTTGCATCTGTTGTAATAATATAATATGTATGTTCCTCTTCAACATAAACATCCCATTCAATTGAATCAGGAATCAAATCATCTTCTGTTAAATTACCTGCATCTGCAATAGAAAGCTTACCAAGATCAAATATGAATGCCATACTATCACCCCAGGCAAGCATTTGTAATCCAGGTGCCGGATTTCCATCCTTATACCAAGGTTCTAAACAAAGATCATCATCATTTGTACAATCACTTAGATCAATCTCGGTACCAGCCTCCAAATCAAATGCTGTAGATGTTTTTACCTGTCCTGATGAATACATATTAAGAAGTGCGCATCCTGAAATAATGAAAATCACAATAAGTAATGACATTAATACTTTCTTCATTAAGCCTCCTATTAAAATTTAATTAATAATAATTGAAAAACAATAAAAAAGCAAGTATTTTTGTTTACAAATAGCATTTTATAAGTAAGATTAAATAAACAAGGAGGTCTCTTGCGAAGTGCAATAAAAATAATGAATGAAATAAAAGGTGTTAGAATAGCAGGAACAGATTCCGAGAAAAAAGCTGCCAATAAGATAATCCAGTTCCTTGGGAAAAAGGGAGTAAAAGCAAAAAAAGAATATTTTCCCATTCTTGTTTCAGATTCAGGTACTGGTATAATAAAAGTAAAGAACATCATAGTTAAAGGTATTCCATATGGCTTAACTGTTCCCTATAAAATAAACGGCAAATTGATTTGCGTTAATAGTATAGATGAAGTAACGAATTTAAGTAATGAAAACAAAAACGCAATAATCCTCACAAGAGAAAGACCTAAAATGTCTCAATTCAAGAAATTAAAAGAAATTGGAATAAAAGGCATTATTACAATTGTAAGATTTGATGGCAATATTTCTTCACAACATTTATCACAACACATGATAAAAAACAAATCAGTAATACCCATGATGGATATTTCATTTGATGATGCAATTAAATTGCGTTATCTTACAGGACAAAAAATCATAATAATAGGAAATGGAAAAACCTTTAAGACAAAAGCAACAAATATTATTGTTAATATGAAAGGAAAGAAAAAAACAAATGAAAATTTTATTATTGTTGGTCATTATGATACTGTTCCTCATTCACCGGGAGCAGCAGATAATAGTGGTGGGATTGGCGTAATCACTGAAATGATTGAATATTTTCACAAAAATCCTGTGAAACGAAACTTAACATTTATTATGTTTTCAGGAGAGGAATGGGGATTATGGGGTTCAAGGTATTATTGCAATAAACATAAAAAGGAATTGAAAAACATTATTGGCGGACTTAATGTTGATGTTGCAGGAGATGTTCTTGGAGTTAATCGCGGCATAGTTACAGGTAATGAAAGATTAATGCATACTGCTAAAAACATTGCTGACTTTAATGGTTTTCCAATAAATATAAGTAAGGATATATATTCATCAGACAATATGCCATTTGCGTATAATGGTATTCCATTTCTCAATATTTATAGAGCCGGTGGAAAACCATCAGTTTTCATCCATACAAGGAATGATAAAATGGATTATATTGATGAACAATCATTTGATGACATTGTTAAATTTTCAATAGTATTTACAGAAAAGATTGGAAATGCTGAAAGAAATATTATTGAAAGAAAAATTGATGATGATATAAAAAAGAAGATTTCTGTATATTTCAATAAAAAAGGTACAAAAATCGATCATATAACTGAGAATTTACCGTATTTAAAAAAAGGTTGAAATCCTCTAATAATTATATATTATGAAAATTGCTATTATTCATGATTATCTTAATCAATATGGAGGAGCCGAAAGGGTATTTGAAACCTTTCTTGAAATATGGCCTGATGCAGATGCGTTCACTCTTCTATATGATAGAAAACAATTACCTGAGCGCCTTCAAAAATTAAAAGTTAAAAAATCATTCTTAAACAAATTCCCCTTTAGAAGATTTTACTATGAATATTTATTACCTTTTTATCCATTGGCTGTTGAGAGTTTTGACACAAGAGAATATGATCTGGTAATTTCAAGTTCAAGCGCATGGACAAAAGGTATTTTAACCGATATCAAAACATGTCATATTACATACTGCTATAATCCTATGCGTTTTGCATGGGATTCATTTTTTTCATTGGTAGGAATAAAGGGAATAATTGCAAAGGGTTTAAGAATAATAATATCAGTATTAAGAATTTGGGATACTGTTTCATCCAAAAGACCTGATAAATATTTTACAATATCAAATTTTGTAAGAAAACGCATAAAAAAATATTATGATATTGATGCAGAAATAATTAATCCTCCGGTTAATACTGATTATTTTATTCCTGATAACAATAAAAAACAGGAAGAGTTTTTCCTTCTTGTTTCAAGATTAAAACCATATAAAAAAATATGTATTGCTATTGATGCCTTTAATGAATTGGGCTTGCCTCTTGTTATAATTGGCGAAGGAGCTCATAAAGAAAAATTAAAGTCAAAAGCAAAAAATAATATCCAGTTTTTGGATAATATTAATGATGAAAAATTATTATCTTATTATCAAAGATGCCGTGCATTTGTATTCCCTTCCGAAGAGGATTTTGGAATTGTTCCCCTTGAAGCTCAGTCCTGTGGAAAACCAGTTATTGCATTTAAGGGTGGTGGCTCTCTTGAAACAATAGAGGAAGGTGTTACAGGCAAATTCTTTTATCCCCAGACACCAAAAGCACTTGTAGCAGTTGTTAGGGATTTTGATCATAGACAATATGACCCTATCATTATTAGAGAACATGCATTAAATTTTTCCAAAGAAATCTTCAAGAAGAAATGCAAAGAAAAGTTTATTTCTTTCTATAATGAATATAAAAAGCAATTGGAGGAATGATGAAACCATTTTTCTATCCTCTTAATCTTATGAAGGAAACAGAGGATATTCCAATTTTTAATTCTACATATAAATTATTTATTGAAAAAGTTAAAACTAAATATTCTTCTACTGATTTATTTAGTTTACCATCAAAAAATGGAGAACAGATAATTATTGAACATTACTGGGATTTAATATTTATTATGAATCGGCTTATTGAATTGTATTTAGAAATTATGAAACCAAAAAAACATCATTACAATATAAAGGCAATAGATGGAAATAACATCTATATGGATAAAAACATTGAAATCACCGGAGATACAGTTATCAATGATTCAATGGGTCCTGTAATAATTTCAGAAAAATGTAAATTAAATGGATTCAATTTTATTGAAGGACCCGCTTTTTTCGGTAAAAACACACTTATTGATAATGCTGTTATCAGGGGACCGGTTATTACAGGCAGTACATGTAAATTGTCCGGTGAGATTGAAGAATCATTCATTATGGATTATGTGAATAAGCATCATTATGGATTTCTGGGACATTCAATTATTGAGAATTGGGTAAATCTCGGTGCAGGAACCACCAATTCGGATTTGAAAAACAATTATTCATCTATTAGAATTTTTAATGGGGAAAAACATCTTGATTCCGGTCATATTAAATTGGGATGCATTATTGGTGAGCATTCCAAAACAGCAATAGGAACAATGATCAACACAGGAACAGTTATAGGATCATTTTGTAATGTTTTTGGTTCAATGCTAAGAATTAAACATCTAAAACCATTCTCATGGGGAACAGATGGGTATAAATTTGAATTAAATAAATTGCTTGATTTAACTAAAACTATTATGGCAAGAAGAAATGTTAAACTTAGTAATGATTATATTGAAAAAATAATAAGCCTTTATAAGGAATTCAACGAATAAAAGTCTTAAAGAAATATCACATTAATACTAAAAAATATTATAAACAGATAAAGAAAATAAAGAATAATGGATTCCTGCTTACGGAGGAGACCACTTCGGTAAGCTCAGGATCAAGACAATCAATAAGATCAATATATTCTTCAAATTATTCAGATAAATAGCGGACGAAGACAACCAATAAGGTCAATATATTCCTCAAATTATTCGGAATGTACAATCCTCGGATTACTCGGAATATATAACTGCTTTTCTGCGGAGGAAGACAAGAAAGAGGATGAGCCTCTGCTCATTTACACTGTTTGCTGCATACACAGAGCAGCGAGCTCATCCGTTTACTTGTGTGACAGAGTAGAAAAGAAAACAATGATAATGATTTGCGTAACATATTCTTCGAATTACTCAGAATATGCAACTATTTGGTTGTGTGACGGAGCAGGAAAGAAAGTAAGAATAACACGATGCAAAGGCTCACACAATTACCCTGAAGAGCTCTGGAATAGAGACCGTGATATAGGAATATCACTGCGGGTTGTGGAAGTAGCATGCTCAAGGAGCATGTAGGAAAGATAGGCATTGCAATTATCATTATATAATATAATGTTTTTTAACCAAACTAGAAGGAATTCAACGAAGAATAAGTAATCCCCTTTTTATATAATCCTCACCCTTAATATTCAAATAGTATCTTCCTGAATGGAGAAATGATAGATCTATTGATATATCATTATTTGTTCTTACAGATTTAACCTTTTCTCCAAGAAGATTATATATTCTAATCTCAATATCAATTTCTGATTGTCCATTAAAATTGATATCCAGTCTTCTTATTAATGGATTAAAAAATATATTGCTTATCTTTCTATCATTAATTTCCTGTCGTCCTGTAAAACTTAATGCATTAACCTTTAATCTATCAGATTCGGCAGTATAACCATAATCGGAATTATATGCGGTAATTGTAAAATATTCCTCTGAAAATATATCTTCTTCAAATATTATTATTGATCCTGTTACAGAATCATCATAAACAGTATCGCTTCCGAAAAAAACAACAGGATAAACATCATCAATATAGATACCTTCAAATAGAGTTCCTGCATCATAAATTGTTCTGATTCTTATATATGCCTGTTTGCCTGCAAAATTATTTAATGAATACGATTTTTTAACCCAATCAGGTGAAGCTCCATTCATTTTTCCATTTATTGTATCAAGAGGAAACCATTCAAAACCATTTTCACTGATTTCAACAAAAGCCATATCATAATCCAGTTCAATATTATACCATGTATAGAAAGAAAAGGTATCATTTGCTTCTATTTCTAATTTATATATTGATGATAAAATTCCGGAACCTGCATTTTCAACTGAATCCTTAAATGATTGTGAAGATGAATAAGAACGCGATGCACTGGTATAAAATTTATCTACTCTATATAATGTATCAATATTAAATGTATCTTTAATGATCTGCATATTAGCCAAATTTTTAATAGTGAAATAATCAGCCTTATCGGCATTTATTCCAATCCATTTTAATGTATCATTGTATTGAGAAAGAACAGGCATTATAGGTAATTCAATTTTATTGTTTCTTGCATAATCACATTGATTAAGTCCTTCATATATTCCCCTATATACATTCCTGTAAATAGAATCTAATTGTTCTGAAGTAGCAGAATTGAATGATCTGTCAATTTCATATGTAAATGGAAAAACTGTTTTACCTTTAATAAATTTTGACCATCCATATACCCAATCATCAGTATCCCCTGTTGATGGATATAATGATACTGATTGAGCAGCATCATAATAACCACCAAATAGTTTTCCAACCTTTGAAGCCATTTGAGTGCCAATAAAAGTTAATGCCACACTATCAATTGCCCCTTTATATACTGAGCCCCAGGGCCATATAATCATTTCTCCGTATGAATGTAGGGATATTGAAATATCAAAATCATAATCATTGATTAATTTCATAACACTTTGTGTTTCCCTTTCACTTGCCTGATATGGACCACAGTATGTATCTCTTGTTGGATAATGCGTACAGGCACCACTTCCTGCATAACCCCATTCACATTCCAAAATAGTATTAACACCACCTCCATAATTCCTGTTTAAATCAACTCCATAATATCCATTTCTTAATGTTCTATTTTTTCTCCATGATGGATTATTTAAATCCATTGAATAATAATAACCATCAGGATTCACAATCGGATATATAACAATAAAGGTAGAATCAATAAGTTTCCTTACTACACTATCTGTTGAATAAGATAATAAGAGCGAATCGGCAAAGAATAAAGGCATAGATGCCGTTTGCCATTCCCTTGCATGATGACAACCCATAACAAGATAACCATTAAATCCTTCATTCTGTTCTTGTGGATTTACACCATTAATTTTGAGTATCTTTAATGGATAATCATAAACAGCAGTATATCCCAATGTATCAATATCGGTAATTGAAGGATACAGAAAATGTAAAGAATCCATCCACAAATATGCTTCTACTAATGTAATGAAATCCGCCTTGTTTGCTTCAATACTTATATTTTCAAATTTGATTCCATTATTCATAAGTAATTGAATTTCATCATTCTGTACAAATATTTCATAATAGTTATCTTTACTAAAACCGGCTACATCAAGTGACCTTAATATATTCACAGCATTATTATAATCATCCCAATCAATTCTTACTAAATTGTCCGCAAATAAACCGCAAAATATGGTAATTATAATAATTAGCAAGAATACTTTTTTCATAAGTTCTCCTATTTCTTTTATATAATCCTAATCTAAAAACCGGATTAGTCAATATAAGATATATACAATTATTTGCTTGTGTGAGGTAACATGCTCAAGGAGCATGTAGGGAAAGAACAATTTAATCATGATGTAAAGGTTCACACAATTACTCAGAGAGCTCTGGAATAGAGACCGTGATATAAGAATATCACTACGGGTTGAGTGAAGGAACATGCTCAAGGAGCATG
>CBDUZN010000082.1:0-8717 GCA_965371715.1 uncultured bacterium
TTATTATTTGATTTTCTTTTATTTTATTGTGACTTTAATAAACTCACGCTAGTTTAATTTTCATTTAGTTATATAAAAGATAAGCAATTAATATGCCAGCAGTAACTTTAATAATACCATAACATAAACGAAATGGCTTCAATGTAATTATAATTTTATGCAAAATTTGGATTTAGTGAGAATTAGTTAATGATTTTAGGTAAGTTCTCTTGATTATATAACTTAAAAAAACCATATATATAAAAAGGCAAGAATTAATGGATATATATATGCAATAATTGCACATAATATAGTGTTGCTTTTCTATTTAAAATATGATACATTAAATCAAATAGGAGACATTATTACAAAAAAAAATGTTACATTAACAACTCCATACTTCTCCCACGCTGTCATTCCTGCGAAGGTTTATTCCGAATAATTTGAGGAATAAATTACGAATGAATAATTTGAAAAATATGTTGGAATCCAGTATTTTCTATATCATTGCGAATCCGCTTTTGCGGATACAGCAATCTCCTTATAAGCAATTTTTTTTAATGAGAAAAAATGTGACATTTTTTATGGTAATAGCAAAATCAAATAGGAGGATTTAAATGAATAAATATGATATAATAATAATTGGTGGTGGTAGTGGCGGATACATATCAGCAGAATTATTAGCAAATACCGGAAAAAGCATATTAATAATTGAAAAAGAAAAAGCAATTGGTGGTGTATGCCTTAATTATGGATGCATACCAACAAAGTCATATATTGCAGTTATTGAAACAATTGAACATATAAAAAATGCAGGTAAATTGGGACTTGATATTGATTATACAATTAAGCCGGATATGGAAAAAATCCTTGCAAGAAAAGATAGAACAGTAAAAATGCTTAATATGGGATTACTTAAAACCCTAAATAATGCAGGGATTACAATTATTAATGGTATTGCGGAATTTATTAATGAACATACTGTAAAAGTAAATGATAAAACATTTGAAGCAAAGAATATTATTATTGCTACCGGGTCATTGGATAAGGATATTGAAGCAGTGAAAAGGGATGGGGAATTTATTCTCAATTCAAAGGATATGTTAGCACTTAACTCTATTCCTGAAAAACTAACTGTTATTGGTGCCGGTGTTATTGGCATTGAACTTGCATTTATATTTTCAAAATTGGGTAGTAAGGTAACAATTATTGAATATATGAACAGTATTTTACCTACACTAAATAATAGAGTTGTATCATCTGCAATTGAGAAAATATTAAAATCATCTAATATAAATTTAATGCTTAATAAAAGTGTAATTAAAACAGATAAAAAGAATAAAAAAATCATATTAAAATCAAATGAAGAAATTGAATCCGATAAAATCCTTATAGCAACAGGAAGGTATCCGATTATACCTGAATCAGCTAAAAAAATTGGTATTAAAACAGATAATAATGGATTTATAATAACTGATAAAAGGAATAAAACAAATATTAATAATATATATGCAGCAGGGGATGTTACAAATGGACCAATGCTTGCGCATAAGGCATATTATGATGCAATGATTATTAAAAATGATATTATTGGTAATGGATCTAACAAGGATTATACAAATATTCCTTATGCAATTTTTACAGTGCCACCTGTATCACATGCGGGCTTAACAGAGGAAATATGTATGGAAAAAGGAATAGATTATAATGTAAAAGAATATTCTTATGCCCATAATGGCAGAGCTGCTTCTTATGGTGCAAGAACGGGTTTTCTTAAAATCATTATAAGCAAAGATAAACATATTTTAGGCATTACAGTATCTGGAAAGGAAAGTGATTTAATTATACATGAGGTTTTACCATTAATGTACAATAATTGTACCATAGATGCAATTAAAAATACTGTTCATATACATCCTACATTAAGTGAAATGATTTATGAGACATTAATTAATGATTGATTGTCCTTGTCCGCTCGAATTGGTATATTCCGTGTAATCCGAAGAATATATTGAGCAGAAATAATTTTGAGGAATGTATTGACCATTATCATTATCATTGTTTTCTTTTCCTACATGCTCCTTGAGCATGTTACCTCACACAGTCAATAAAGAGAGCTCGCTGCGATTGGAATAGGAATCATTGATTTACGCAGAGGCTCCCTTTATCGATTGTCTTCCTCCGCTTCCACTCCTATTTTTTTATATTCTCATCTTTTTCTTTGAAAAGGTGAGGACTATTTACTCTGAGGAGCATGGACACAACCCGAAGTGATATTCCTATATCACGGTCTCTATTCCAGAGCTCCTCTGAGTAATTGTGTGAACCTTTACATCATGATTATTTTGTTTTTTTCTACATACTCCTTGAGCATGTTACCTCACACAACCAAATAATTGCATATTCTGAGTAATTCGAAGAATATGTTACGAAAGTAATTCGAGGAATAAATTATGCAAAACATTGTTTTTCTTTTTCCTATTTCTTTACAAAATCAAATAATTCTATTGACATTGGGCTAATAAATTTATAAAATAATAAATTAAATATATTAATAAGGAAGGTATTTTGGCTGATGAAAAAAAGATCAATCCATCAGGTATAGAATTGCAAGTATTCTATAATGAAAATGATATAAATAAAGAAAATGAAATTGGTGAGCCCGGGAATTATCCCTTTGTAAGAGGTGTTTATCCCACAATGTATAGAACAAGGCATTGGACAATGAGACAGTATGCCGGCTTTGGAAGTGCAAAAGAAACCAATGAAAGATTTAAATATCTGCTTAAAAATGGGCAGACAGGACTTTCAGTTGCATTTGATCTTCCCACTCAATTGGGGCTTGATAGTGATGATACCTTAGCATATGGTGAAGTAGGAAAGGTTGGAGTTGCAATATCTACAATAAATGATATGGAGGAACTATTCAATGGAATACCTCTTGATAAGGTTTCTACATCAATGACAATAAATGCAACAACAATTGCTATACTTGCAATGTATGTAGCAGTTGCAAAAAGACAGGGAGCAGATATTACCAAATTATCCGGTACAGTACAGAATGATATTTTAAAGGAATATATTGCAAGAGGCAATTATGTTTTTCCACCGGAACCATCAATGCGACTTACTGCTGATATTTTTGAGTATTGTTCAAATAATCTTCCAAAATGGAATACAATCTCAATTTCAGGATATCATATAAGAGAAGCGGGTTCAACCGCTGTTCAGGACTTGGCTTTTACATTTGCCGATGCTATTGCATATACAGAATATGCTGTAAAAAGGGGATTAGATATTGATAAATTTGCACCCCGTTTGTCTTTCTTTTTTAATGCACATAATAATTTCTTTGAAGAAATTGCCAAATTCCGCGCAGCAAGACGTATCTGGGCAAAGATTGTAAAAGAACAATTTAATGCAAAAAGCGAAAAAAGTATGAAATTGAGATTCCATACACAAACTGCCGGTTCTATGCTAACGGCACAGCAACCAAGAAATAATATTGTTAGAGTTGCACTTCAGGCATTATCCGCTGCTCTTGGCGGAACACAATCTCTTCACACTAATTCATATGATGAAGCATTATCTCTACCTTCAGAAGAGTCCGTTAATATTGCACTTAGAACCCAACAAATAGTTGCCTATGAAAGCGGGATTAGTGATGTAGCAGACCCACTTGGAGGTTCATACTATATTGAAAATCTTACAGATGAGATTGAGAAACTGGTATTTGAATATTTGGAAAAGATTAAAGATATGGGAGGTGCAGTTAATTGCGTGGAAAACGGGTACTTCAAAACCGAAATTGAGAATGCTGCATATCAATATCAGAAAGAAATTGAAAACAATGAAAAAATCATTATTGGTTTAAATAAATTCACAACAGATGAAACAAATAAGCCAAAAAGAATGAAGATAGATGAAAATATTGAAAAAAACAGGTTAGAAAAATTGAAAAAATTTAAACAAGAAAGAGATAATAAAAAGGTAAATGAATTACTTGAAAAGATTGAAAGATTATCTGAAACAGAGGAAAATTTGTTTGATACAGTTCTTGATGCAGTTGAAAATGGAGTAACTCTTGGTGAAATAACGAATGTATTAAAATCAAAATGGGGAGAATTTGACAATGATTAAAAAATTCAATCATATTGCTATTGCAGTTTTAGACATTGAAAAGAGTGTACCAATATATGAAATTATCACAGGAAGAAAAGTTAAAGAGATTATCACTGTTAAAGAGCAAGGGGTAAAGGTAGCAATATTTGATATTGAGGGTGTATTACTCGAACTGATAGAGCCGCTTGACCTTGAAAACCCTATTGCAAAATTTATTAATAGCAGAGGTAATGCCATTCATCATATTGCTTATTCTGTGGATGATATTGAAAAAACAATCAAGGAGTATTCTGCACTTGGATATAGAATGATAGGGGATAAACCTAGAATAGGAGCTGAAGGTAAACCAATAATTTTTATGCATCCAAAATCATCGGATGGTATTTTAATGGAATTTGTTGAAGATAAAGGGGGAAAACAATGAGTAAATTTGATATTTTTGAAAAAAAACTAAAAGAAAGAAAAACATTAGCAACCGTTGCAGTAGTGAATCCAATCATTGAATCTGCTGTTGAAGCGGCTGTTATTGCTGCTAAAAAGGGATTCATAAAACCAATTCTAATTGGAGATGAAAAAGCAATTAATGAATTACTAAAAAAAGGTAAACATGATTTTGAATATGAAATCATTCATACTAATAATGAAAAGGAAGCAGGTGAAAAAGCGGTTGAACTTGTAAATGATAATAAGGCTGATGTAATATTAAAGGGATCTATTTCTACATCAAATTTTTTAAGACCAATTCTTAATAAAGATAATGGAATTGTAAAAAATGGTGCATTAGTTTCCCATATATCTGTTTTTGCAGTAAACAAATATCATAAATTTCTTATTGTTTCAGATGTTGCAGTTAATATTACGCCTGATTTGAATGAGAAGATTAAAATCACAAAAAATGCAATTGAACTTGCAAACAATCTTGACATTGATATACCAAAGGTAGCAATCCTTTCTGCTGCCGAAACAGTTAATATGAAAATGCCATCTTCTATAGATGCGGCGATTATTTCAAAAATGGGAGATAGAGGTGTTTTTGGAAATGCAATAGTTGAAGGTCCAATGGCTTTAGATCTTGCAGTATCAAAGGAATCATGCAAAGAGAAAAAGTTTGATTCTATTGTTGGCGGTGATGCTGATATACTTATTGCTCCTAATATTGATGCTGGTAATGTATTATATAAGACATTAACAAAGTTGACCGATTCCGAACTTGCAGCAATTCTTTCAGGAACAAAAGCGCCGGTGGTATTAACATCAAGGGGAGATACGGCAGAGATTAAATACAGTTCACTTTTACTTGCCTTAATGACATTGTGAGGGAAATATGAAAATTTCATTAGGATTTGATCATAGGGGTGTTGTACTAAAAAATACAATAATTGAATGTTTGAATAATTTATCTGTTCAATATATTGATAGAGGAACAATATCTGAAAAATCAGTGGATTATCCTGATTTTGCCGAAAAGGTAGCTGAAGATGTGAAAAATGATGAATCTCAATTGGGAATCCTTGTATGTAATACAGGAATAGGTATGGCAATAGCGGCAAATAAATTTAAAGGTATCCGTGCTGCTTATGTAATAAATCCATTTACTGCAGAAAGTGCCAGAAGGCACAATGATGCGAACATTCTTGTTTTGGGAGCTATTACAATTGAAAAAGAAGAAATTTGTAAAACAATAGAAACATTTATTAAATGCAATTTTGATAAAGGCAGACATCAGAGAAGAATTGATAAGATTAATGAAATTGAGAATTATTGATTATTCTTCCTCCGCTTATCATAAGATAAGTGTAGTGGTATGATTTATTATTTTGAATTTTATATTGATGTATTGACAATAATGAACTGAAAACTATAATGGCAAAAGAATGGGGCTATGGCGCAGCTGGGAGCGCGTTTGACTGGCAGTCAAAAGGCCACGGGTTCGAGCCCCGTTAGCTCCATTTTTAAAGTAAAGGAGGATAAATGAAAAAATTTACTATATTACTGATAGTTTTATTGGTAATTATATTAACTGGATGCACTGAGAACAAAGGCTCCTTTATGGATTTTGCCTCTGTTAAAAATGCTGAAAGAACAATGACAAAACTAACAAATCTAATGGAACAATATTATGTTGGAAATGATGCTTATCCATTATCAAATGAAACATTTGAAGAGGATTTGAGACCATATTTTATTTCATACAATAGAGAAAATGAACCTGTTGACCAATGGATTGAGATGGTTGAAGATGTCTTTGTAGATGGTGTTTTGCATTATGAGACATTGGATCCCAAAATTACTTATTTTATAACAGGAAAAGCTAAAGATAGTAAGAATACTATTGTATTCTGCAGGCCAGCTATACCTCATGAAGAGAATAAAACAAAGGAGTAGATAATGAAGAAACTGTTATTACTAATTATTATAGGAACACTATTATTTATTGGATGTGAAACAATAAATAGTAATGAAAAACAAGTAAACAATGATATTACAAAAGAAACAATAAGTGATGCTGTTAAATATTATGATTTTGGAAAAGAGTATCTGAAAAACAAACAGTATGATTCTGCGATTAAGAATTTTGTAAAAGCAATTGAGGATTCGGCAATGTACAGAGATGCATTTATAGGGCTTGGTAATGCTTATGAAAATAAATTCTATTTTGACAAAGCAGAATCATTATACAATGTATTATCTGAGAGATTGCCAAGTGATCCGGCTGGAAAGATTGCTATGGGATATTTATATATAAAACTAAAAGAATATGATAAAGCAGAAGATTATTTTAATGTAGCACTCAAAATAGATTCAAAAAATGCAAATGCATATTTTGGTCTTGGCAAGGTTTATGAAAAGAAATTTGGTAAAGATGGAATTGCAAAAGCTATTGTTTGTTATGAGCAGGCATGCACTTATAATCCTGAGGATTTAACAATTGCCTATAAATATGGGAAAGCACTGCTGGATTTGAAAAAATACAAAGAAGCTCAGGTATTTCTTGAACAGGTAGCAGCTGATCATCCCAATATTGTTGGTCCTATTTCAAATCTTGCTGAAGCATATCTTGAAGAAGGAGATTATAAGCATGCAATTACTGCTTTTCAGAGAACAATTGAATTAGACCCAACTATTGTTAATGCATATCTTGGACTTGCCCGTTCATATCAGGGATTAAAAGATTATGAAAGTGCCAAAAAATCATATCTTGAACTTGCTGAATTTAAAGAAGGATCAGTAATCCCATATCTGTATCTTGGACAAATGTATATGAATATCAAGTACTATGATAGTGCAATAAAATATCTAAAAACAGCAATTTGCATTGATAAAAATGAAAAACGAGCATTACTTCTTCTTGGACAAGCATATTTTTATAAGGGAGATCCCAAGCATGCAAAAACAGATGAGAAAATAGAATACGCTCTTCAAATGCTTGATATTTCCGAATCATACTTTAAGAAAATTATTTCTCTTGGTGGAAAGTATGTTAGTGATGCTGAAAAGGGACTAAAAAATGTGAAACAGTGGAGAAAAGACCTTGATAAAACAAGATGGTAATATATGAAAAAATTTCTTACATATCTGAAATTTGCAGTAATTATCCTTATTCTTTACCTTATAATAAATATTGGATGGCAATTTATTTCAGTTGAAATTAAATATACTAATGTTAAAGGTGAAATGAAAGAAATGCTTTTTGGTGAAATAAGATCTGATGAACATGAAATTACTGAAAAAACTCATAATTACTTAAAAACACAATATATTTATATTGAGTATTCGGATATATCTATTATAAAACCTGAAAGTAATAAAATTAGAGTTAGGTTTGTATATACTGATTCTATTGGAATACCTTTTATTAATAAATACTTTTATGTAGATAAAAAGGTTGATGAACTCATTTCTAAGATGTAAAATACTGTTAATTGTTATAATATTAGGTTCCATATTTGTTTTTGCAGATATGGAACTAAAATTTTATGGCAATAATTATATTTCAACATATATTATAGATTCAATAATAGAAGGTAAAGAAGCACCAATTGATGATATTCTATCTCTATACAATGAAACCGGGTTTCCATTTACTGAAATTATTGTGGACTCTGCGATTGCTATAGGGAATAAAACAATTATATATTTGAATATTCTTGAAAATGGCCGATACTATATTCGTGGAATTATTAATAATGGAAATATTAATACATTACTTCTTAATAGTGTTATGAAGATTAAAGGACATGTATATTCAGAATTAAAAATTCAGAAATCAATAAATGATTTAGGAAGAATTCTTAATATTGATGTGAGCAATATTTCCTATTATCCGGTTATTTATAATAATGATTCTGTTAATATAATTTCAGATATTAATGATAATGCAGTTTCAAATATATCCGGTGTTTTTGCAACAGGATTTCTTAAAGATGATGTTTATGGATTTATACATTTTAATATAAATTCTCCTCAGGGGTATAGAAGAAAATATCATTTGTATTATGAGAGAAGACCGAATAATATGTCAATGCTTGATTTGTTTGCAGAATTCCCATTTCTTTTTGGATTTCCATTATCTATTGGATTTAATGGGGGCTACAATGATATTGATTCATTATTCA
>CBDUZN010000083.1:0-8665 GCA_965371715.1 uncultured bacterium
TGCTGCTCAATATATTCCTCAAATTATTGCTGCTCAATATATTCCTCAAATTATTGCTGCTCAATATATTCCTCAAATTATTCGGAATATACCTCCGCAGGAATGACAAGAAAAAAGCGGAGAGGTGGTGATAAAGATGGATTCCTGTTTTCACAGGAATGACAAGAAAAAAGTAAAGATAAAAAATAAAATAATGAATAGCCCAATAAGAAGATTGCTTCTTTACTGCGTTCATCGCAATGACAAGACAAAGAATAATACTGGATTCCGCATTCCACCTTAGTGTACTTTCAGTAGTGTGCGATAACAGCTCCATATCGGATTCGCAAAAATAATCTTCCCTATCTGTCGCATCTAAAACAGCGTTTTGCCTGAAAAATTGATTCTTCATTTGTTAAATCCCTGTTTACTTTGAAAAAGGTATTCAATCTTTTATCCATATCATTTGTTTTAAGATTAACCCTGTCAATATGTTTTGGCTTATCATAATTCCAAGCGGCATCAGAGATTTCTCGTATTTCAGGAGAATAATCCATTTCATCATATAAATTGTAAATAATTCCCCTTAGACTAAAACATTTCAAAATAATATGTTTTGAAATAATTCTTGCACTATTTACTGTTTGAACAATTGTACCAAGGTCTTTTAATATAAGTACATTCTTAAAATTACTTTTAAATCCCTTTTCTATGGCTAAATCTCCTCTAATATTTTCTGTCTTTAATGATTGTCCTGTTGCATAAATTAATGAATCAAAAACATCCTCTACCTTTTCGCCATCACTATTCTTAAATATAATATTTAATAGACCCCTGTCTTCAACAGATTCAATTTCCATTTCTGTTCTTAGAATAATGTCCTCTTCAAGTGATTCATTGATTTCATCACTATTTGCCTTCATATTTTCCATTTTTCCTCTGTAAAATACTTCAACAACGGAAGAACCCATTCTAACAATTGTTCTTGCAACATCCACAGCAACATTACCACCGCCAATAATAGCAACTCTATTGCCTAGATTAACTATTTCATTATTTGCTACCTTTTTTAATATTTCAAGCCCATGGTATATATTCTTCTCTGGTGTTATATCGGAATGTGGACAATGATAATCATTGTTTCCTAAGGCAAGCACTGTAAAACTATGGTTCTTTCTGATCTCATCAAATGATATATCTACACCTACATTAGTATTTGTAATAAGATTTACATATTTATTTTCAATTATTTCATTAATATCCTTTAATATATCCAGCATATCAATTCTAAATCGTGGAATACCATATCTAAGTAAACCACCCGGTTCAATTTCTCTTTCATAGATATCAACATTTATACCCTTTCTTGAAAGAAAATATGCAAGAGATAATCCACCAGGACCTGCGCCAATAATAGCTACATTTTTATTTGTATTTTTTACTTTGTAATCACAAATATTTTCTATCTGATCACTTACTACCTTTTTTAAATTCATTATCATAACCGGTGTATCATAACCGCTTCTCACACATTTTGTTTCACAGGGATGATGACATATACTACTGCATACAGATATAAATGGCATCCGCATTCTTATAATTGCCTTTGCCTCCTCAAATCGTTTATCTGCAATAAGTGCAATATATCCAGGCACATTAACACCCGCCGGACAGGCAAGTTTACATGGCGTTTTCTTTTTAAAAGGACCAAAAAAAGCATCAATAATATTAATTATGTGAAATATTAGAAAACCAAGAATAATCAAACCATTCTGGAAAATAACCGGTTTTCTTAAATATAAAAGAAATAGTATTGCTGGAATAAGTATTAAAGGGAAAAATATACCATATACTCTACCTGATAATATTTGTCCAAGACCGGGAACAAAAAATGAAATGATTGTTGATTGTTTTCTGGAATTAAAATCTCTTTTTCTATTTACTGAAAAAATCATATATTAAGCCGTATAATTAAATTCAAAGACATCAAATCAGCGCTTCCTGAATAACCCGCATATATACTGTAATAATCATTCGGTTTATATCCGGCATATATTTTCATTTTGGGGGAAAAGAATTCACCTCCAAATACTATTTTCTTATAGAAGGCATCAAAACCTAAAGATCGATTCGCTCCATAAATATAATATTTTAAATGATAATGTTCATAATCATTTCTTCCAACTGAAATATTTATTCTTCCATTCAATTTCCAGTTATTGGTATTAATTATTTCTGAATTGAAAACAAATTCAACCTTTGGAGCATAATTCAATGAAAATTCACCTTCACTTAATGATACGGTTTTTAATGCATTATAAATATTTATTTCAGCATAGTAAATTGCAAAGGTATATTTTATACTTGCATTAATACTATTAGTAATGTTATATGAACCCAGAAGATCCTGATATGAAAATAGATTCGTAAATCCACACTCAAAATTATTTATTAAAACATTGATTCCAGCAGGAATTATTACGGCATATGCATTTACCGTGTTTGAGATAAATGGAACATTAACAGGTGATGGTGCGTTCAATGTATCAGGTACAGCAGTTAATTCAATATTATCATAAATGTCAGTTGATATACCTGCAAAAAAGGTTTTGTTAGCACTTTCATTGGCATATAGAAATGATATTGTATATGCAAAATTATCCTTTAAAATACCAGCGTAAATACCTTTTTCAATACTTAAAGGAGACCAGTTATTAATTGGCTCTGTCTGATAGGTAACACCAAATACTAAACATGGAATAAGAAAAAATAAATATATTATTTTTTTCATCAATCAACCGTTATTGTTTTTGATATATTTCTCGGTTGATCAGGATTGATACCCTTTTTATAAGCGATTTTCATTGATAAAATCTGCATCAAATAAACACTTATTATAGCAAATTGATTCTCATCTTTTTCGTTAATAGTAATATTTATATCTGAATTTTCTTCAATATCTTTATCCTTTTGAGAAATGCTTATAATAATTCCACTTCTGGTTTTTATTTCATTTATATGCGATAAAGTATAATGCTTATCTTTTGCGGTAGTTATCAATATAATCGGATATTTCCTTTTGATAAGAGCCAATGGTCCATGTTTAAATTCAGAAGAATGCATTGCTTCAATATTCATATAATTAACTTCCTTCATTTTCAATGCACCTTCTTTTGCACAAGGATATGTTAATGAATAGCCAAGAATATGCATGAAGTCTCTTTTCATTAATTTGTCAGCAAGAGTATTGAGTTGTTCATCAGTATCCTTTTTTGTTTTTTTCAATGATTTGATAAGTGTTTTTATCTTTTTATCAATATTCAATTTGCTTTCTCCTTTAAGGAAAAGTGCAAGAATATAAAAAAGTACAACCTGATTTATAAATGTTTTTGTTGCAGGAACACTTATTTCCATGTCGGATATTGTTGGTAATACATAATCTGATGTCATAGCAATTGTTGAAGCAAGATTATTTATCATTCCAATTGTTTTTCCTTTTGAATAAGAATGAAATGCATCAATGGCATTATTAATATCCTTTGTTTCTCCGCTTTGGGATACAACAAGCAAATTTGATGATTTATCCTTGATATACTTTAATCTATCATTAATATCCGAAGGAAGATGAACTGCAACATCAATACCAGAAATTCTATTTAAAAAATATGTTCCAAGTAATGCTGCATTATAAGATGTTCCTGAACCGGTAATAATCAATTTACCCTTACTTAATGTCCTTTTTAATTTATTAAGATGATTTGACGAAACATAATATTCTCTAAGTAGATCAATCTTTGTTGGAACTTCATTGATTTCCTTTTCCATAAAAGAATCATATGGCTTTTTATATGCAATGCCCGGGCTAATGGAATTTTTTTCAGGATTTCTTATAATACTTTCCATTGAAATAATATTTCTTATAGTATAATTATCCGAATCAAATTCTATCATTTCAGAATCTTTTAGAGGAATAATTCTACTTGTATGATCTAATACAGCATAAAGGTCACTTGATACAACAATAAAACCATTTCCTTTCCCTGCAAATAGAGAAGATCCTTTTTTCATAGCAATCATCTTCTTTGTTTTTTTATCAGCAAAGCAAAATGCATAATCTCCTTTAATATCCCTATAAGCAAGTTTCACAGCATTATTAAGTGATTTTCCTTTATTCAGATAATCCTCAATGATATGCACAATCACTTCTCCATCATTTTCACTTTTTATCTTATGTCCTTCCTTTTTCAATTTTTCAAAAAGAGAATGTACATTAATAATATTTCCATTATGAGCAGACACATATCTTCCTGTACAATCCTTATGCGGTTGAGCATTGATTTTAGATGGTTTGCCATAAGTTGCCCATCTTAATTGAATAATACCCTTATAACCGCCATACTGGGAAAAATTCAATTTCTTAGCTACTTTTTCAACACTGCCCTTATCTTTTTTTATAATAAATCTTTCGTTTTCATTGAATACAGCAATACCTGTTGAATCATACCCTCTGTATGAAAGTCTCTCTCCGGCATTTGTCAAAATATTGCCCATATTTTTATTCTCTTTATTAAATACAATTGTAAAAAACCCACACATTTCTGTCTCCAATTATTTTAATCTTATTAACAATTGTCCTTTTACTGCTCTTTCACCTTCTTTAACAGCTATTTCTCCAACTATACCATCTATTTCAGCATATATTCTGTTTTTCATTTTCATTGCTTCCAAAATCAATAATACATCACCTTTCTTCACTTTTGAAAGTACCTTAACATTTATACTGATAATAGAACCGGGAATAAGAGCCCTTATTTCATTCAAATCATCTTTTTCATGTTTCATAATATTGGATTTAACATCATCAGGAACTGTTGTAATATATTCATCAAAATTAATTTTTATTTTATCATTACTCATAATTACACCGGCATATTTGAATGTTTTTTTCTTGGTAAATGTTCATCTTTCTCTGCTGAAATCTCAAATGCCTTAATAAGCATATCCCTTGTTTCATCAGGATTAATCACAGCATCAACATAACCTTTTGAAGCTGCTACATAAGGATTCGCAAATTTTTCAATGTATTCATCAATTTTTTCCTGTCGCGTTATTTCAGGATTTAATGAATTTTCAATTTCTTTTCTGAAAATAATATTTGCCGCACCTTCAGGTCCCATTACTGCAATTTCAGCTGTAGGCCAGGCAAAAACAAGATCTGCTCCTAAATGTTTACTGCACATTGCTATATATCCGCCTCCATATGCCTTTCTTAGTATTAAAGTAATTTTAGGCACTGTTGCCTCTGAATATGCATATAGAAGTTTAGCACCGTGCCTGATAACACCTGCATGTTCCTGATCAATACCAGGTAAATAACCCGGCATATCAACCAATGTAAGAAGCGGTATATTAAAACTATCGCAAAAACGAACAAATCTTGATGATTTATCAGATGCATTCACATCTAAAACACCTGCAAGCATATCAGGTTGATTTGCAACTACGCCTGTGCTTCTTCCATTTAATCTAATAAAACCAATAACAATATTTCTTGCCCAACCCGATTGAACTTCAAGAAATTGTGAATCATCTGCAATTGAATTGATAATATCCCTCATATCATATGGTTCTTTGGGATCAGGTGGAATAATATTTTCAATATTAAATTTCTTTGATGGTTTTAAAGATTCATTCAATGCAATCGGTTTTTCAAAATTATCAGGGATATATGAAAGCAGTTCTCTTATCTTATTAAAACAAGCATTTTCATTTTCTGAATAAAAATGAACATTCCCTGTTTTTGTGAAATGTGTTTTGGCTCCGCCAAGTTCTTCCATTGATATATCTTCTCCAATAACACTTTTAATAACCTGTGGACCGGTAATAAACATCTTAGAAACCTTATCTACAACAAATACAAAGTCCATTAATGCCGGAGAATAAACAGCACCCCCTGCACATGGTCCAAGAATAATAGATATCTGCGGAACAACACCTGAATATCTTGTGTTTCTGAAAAATATATCACCATATCCGGCAAGAGCATCAACACCCTCCTGAATTCTTGCGCCGCCTGAATCATTAAGACCAATTACAGGAACACCCATTTTTGCTGATAGATCCATGATTTTCGTAATTTTCAGGGCATGCATTTTACCAAGCGAACCACCTGCAACAGTAAAATCCTGTGCAAAGATACAGATATTTCTTCCATTGATCTTTCCATAGCCAGTAATAACTCCATCAGCAGCAAGTTTCTGTTTTTCTAAGCCAAACTCCTTTGCTGTATGTTCAACAAAAAGATCTGTTTCAACAAAAGAATTATTATCTAAAAGCGCTGCAATTCTATCTCTTGCAAAGAGTTTACCTCTTATTTTTTGCTTCTCTATTGCCTTTTCCCCACCGCCTTTTATTAGAGTAGCTCGTTGGCTGAACCATTTTTTCATCTTTTCTCGTATGCTCATCACTTCTCCTTGATATTATAAAATTTGAAACCGGCTTAGCCGGTTTCCTTTATTTACTTTCAAGAATCTTAAATTCTACTCTTCTGTTCTTCTGATAATCCATATCGGTTTTCTCAGGTATTATAAGCGGTAAATCTTCACCATAACCATAAGCAGTAATTCTATTTGAACTAACACCCTTCTTGATAAGATAGGTTCTCACTGATTCTGCTCTTGATTGTGATAATTTTCTATTATAACTTGAGGAGCCTCTTGTATCAGTATGACCGCCTATTTCCACCTTTATAGTAGTATTCTCTCTCAGAATTGTCAATAATGAATCAAGAACAGGATATGATTCAGGTCTTAAAGATGCTTTATTGTAATCAAACAAAATATTGTTAAATACAAATACCATTTTCTCCTTTAAAAGACCCACATCTACCTTTTTCACATAACCGCCCTTAACCTGAATATTAAATTTGTTCTGCTCAATATACTTTTTCACAAGCGGTGTTATATGAATATTATAATTACCCTTTTTCACTGGTTTGGAGTCACCAAGACCCTTACTATCCGTATGGAATGAATCAATAATTGTTTTCAAATCAGTTGTCATGATTTTAATCATTGATGATACAGGTTCATTTGTTGAAATATTATATGTATAGAGACGGAATTTTCCATATAATGGCATCATTTCAACAAGCTGCTCATAATTTTTTCCTTTTTCTGTTTCTATTGTAAATACATTATCCTCTTTATTTTCAGCCTTAACAATAATTACATTTTCACCCTCTTCCATTCTCTTTGAAACTGTTCCAAGAACATCTGTATAAAGCGTATCATCTGTAAATATAACCATTGCATCAGTCATAATATTCTTAGTAACTCCATCAATTACTTTCACCATCAGTATTCCTCCTGATGATTTCAATTTATAAAGCCGCTCTACTCTATCCCTTTGAAGTATATCCATTGAATCTATAATTGTATCATAATTCTCTGCTGTTATCATTACAGACAATTTTGTGTTTTTATATTTTTTCAGGAAATACCCCAAACTATCTGTTGTAATTTCATCAATTCCAAGAGCATTGTTTCTTCTAATTTTAAGATTAGCAATTAAAGGAAGTTTTGTAGCAGAATCAATAACTGTACCTGTAAACACACCATATGTTGAAGAATGAATACCCGCATTCACTGAAAGATGTAATCCCTTGTTATCATATATTAATCCTCTATCCTGAGTCATATTAATATCAGATGTATATCTATCAGTTTTAATTCCTAAACCAATATTAAATTGAAATCCTTCTCTGCCGCCAAAAGCAGCAGCACTTTCTAAAAGAAGCCAATTCCACATTGTATATTGAATGCCTGTAGTAAATTTGGGATATATTGAAGAAAATGCTGTATTTTTAAATCCCTGAGTATACCTAATAAATGCATTAAGAGGTAAATATTTCATATGATAAAGAAATCCAAGATTGATTTCCGGCTCAAGAATTGTAATCAATTGCTCATTTTGATCAAGTGTTGAGGTAATATCATAATATAGAAGCGAATCAAGTAATGCCTCAATAATATCATCCTCTGATAAAGTACTATCTTCACCTATGCCTGCATAATTCCCATAAATATTTGCTAAATTCAAACTATCGGTTTTAAGGGCAAAAGTATACTCTCTTCCTCCACTATTCCAATAAATCCGTGATATAGCATGATTATATGATAATTCAACCAAAAATTCATCAGTCAAATTCAAAGCAAGACCAATATTTAGATCAAATCCATTTCCGGGTGGCGGTAGAAAATTATTTTGGTTCACAGTTGGATTAAAATCACTACTATAATCTTCATCAAAAACCATACTATCCAAATGCATTTCAAATGGTAATCCATATGCTATTCTCCCATAGGCAATCTGCCTTAAATATCCACTATCGGATTCAAATACCATTGAATCCATTGAAAGATTAAAATATGAGAAACTGGCAATATATGCACCTGATAATCCAAAATTCACACTCATTCCATTCTCAAGTGGGATCTTGGCTCCAAGCCCGGCTGAAATTGCTTCATATGCCTGAAAATCCAATTGTAATGATGAAAAATCATATATAGTATCAAAATAATTACCATACATTAAAAGCTGAAATATATCACCTGGTATCTGTGTTAATTCACCAATAAATGTTTTTTGACCAAAAGCAAAACTTCCAATTTTAAAATTCAATGGA